>JAQBQF010000101.1 GCA_028287115.1 Myxococcales bacterium | reverse complement strand
CGTCAAAGAGCTTAGCGACGCGGGCCTGATCCACACCCAGAGAGAAGGCAAGCAGCTCAGCTGCTCGGTCGATCCGAGCGGCCTCGATTTCCTGCGCAAAGCGCTGACCGTCAACACTTCGAAAGTTTAGAAACCATGAATCATCAAGATATTCGCATCGAGAAGTTCGGCGCCGCCTCCACGTTGCACCTGCACGAGCTCGCGCCGCGGGCGCCCGGAGAGGACGAGGTCGCGATCGACGTCGCCTATTCCGGCGTCAACTTCGCCGACATCCAGATGCGCCTCGGCTTCTATCCCGATGCCCCGAAGCGGCCGTTCGTCCCGGGCTACGAAGTCAGCGGGACGGTTCAGGCGGTCGGCAAAGGCGTCGCCGATGTGCGACCGGGAGATCGCGTCATCGCCGGAACGTACTTCGGAGGGTACGCGTCGCACGTCACGATTCCGTCGCGGCAGGTGTTCAAGCTTCCGACGGGCATCGATCTCGCAGCCGGCGCGGCGCTTCCGGTGAACTACTTCACCGCGCAGCTCGCGCTGTTCGAGATGGCGCGCGTCCGCGCCGGGGACCGCGTGCTCGTCGAGTGCGCGACCGGCGGTGTCGGGGTGCTCGCGATCCAGATGGCTCGCCATGCGGGCGCGGAAGTCACGGGCCTCACGACGAGCCCGCACAAGAAGCCGTTCATCGAAGGCCTTGGTGCGAAGGCTTACACCGTCGAGGAGTTCCGCGCCGACGACAAGCTCCACGGCTACGACTTCATCCTCAATGCATCCGGAGGCGCACAGATCAACTGGCAGCGCGCGCGGCTCGGCATCACCGGCCGCATGGTGTGCATCGGCATCACCTCGGGCGTGAAGGACGGCAAGCGCAACTTCCTGCGGATCGCCCTGGCCGCACTGCGCACACCGCGGATCGGCGTGCTGAAGCTGTTCGACGCCAACACCGGCATCTATGCGCTCAACGCGCTGAACGTGCTGCGCGATCCGACCTGGATGGAGCGGCTGACCAAGGCGATCAGCAACGTCGAGGCGATGGGTCTCGTGCCACACGTCGGCAAGGTGTTTCCGGCGAGCGATGTCTCGTCGGCGCACATGTTCCTCGAGACGAAGCAGGCGACCGGCAAGGTCCTCCTGCAGTGGAGCTGAGCTACTGGATCACCGGTGCGATCGTCGTGACGCCTGCGCCCCACCACTCGGGGCCGCCGCTCTGGACGACGGTCGCGACACCCGTCGTGGGATCGATCGTCAGGAACTGGCCGGTCTGGGTGAACCCGAACACCTTGCCCTTCCAGTACGCGACGCCCCAGATCTGATTCTGTCCCGTGCTCGTACCGATCGGCATCGCGGCAAACGTTTGGGGTGCCAGCCGTGACAGCACGTCGTGCGGTGCCCCGAGCGTGGTTTGCACGGTGCCGAACCCGGCGACCGCCACGAGATCGCCGCTCGACATGAACGCCGATCCCATGTGGCCGACCTGCGTCGCCGTGCCGGTCATCGGATCGATCCGATTGACGATGTCGTCATCGTTGTGCGTGCCGACGAGGATGTCGTCGCCCGTGAGTCCGAGCATGTCCGCCGGCACGAACGACAGGCCGTTGAACGAGCCCTGCAAGCCCGTCGAGAGCAACGTGCACTCTGCCGTCAGCGCGTTGACCTTGTAGACCGCCCCGAACGAGACACCGATGATCGCGCCGTTCTTGTCGACGGCGATATCGGTCATCTGGTCCATTCCGGTCGACGCCGGCCACTGGAACGCGCCGACCATCGTGATCGCGAGCGTATCCGGATCGACCTTGTACAACGTCGACGACGTATGCGCGTAGACGTAGACGGTGCCGCCGAACGCATCGGGGAAATTGCCGCCGCCGGCATCTGGAATGGTCCCCGATCCCGCATCGCCGCCGCCGTTACCGAGCTCGCGCCTGCTCGCGCACGCCGCCACCACCACCAGCAAGATCACGCCAAGGTTCCTCATCGCGGGCGACCATACTCCTCGCCCTCGACGGAAAGGAAGCGAAACGAGCTAGGGGGCCGTTGCGGTCGGATCGGCGAGGCGATGGAACGCGGCTGTCGCGGTCCGGCCTTTGGCGTGACGGCCGGCCTCGGTAACCGTGTAGCGATCGCCCGCGATGATCGCGCCGGATGGCGTGAACAGATCGTCGACGAAGCCTTGGATCTCGTTGCTCGACAGACCCGCGGGCGACCAGTCGATCTCCGCGATCATCGCCGAGCGCGAGATGTTGAGCCCTTTCTCGATCGTGCTCGCGCACGGAGCGGCGATGCAGCGAACGCCGCCGTCGCGAACCCGGACGAACACGCCGCCCGAGACCGCGGACGTCTCGGCGACCCACGCCTCCGTCACGACAAACCGGCCCAGGTTGCCGTGACCGGGATACGTCTTCGATGCGAAGCGACCGCGCACGAGCGCGCGAACGCCGTCGCTGGTCGCGTCCTGGCTCGCGGCGTCGAGGAGCTTCGCCTGCTGGTCATCGCGGAGGTGTGCCTCGGTCCAGTCGAGCTGGGGCACGTAGCAGCTCGCGGCGGAGCTGCCGTTCGCGCACACGGTCGTCGACCGATTGACGCGCGCCATGAAGTAGCCGCCGCACACCGGCGAGAGGCACTTGCGAAGGTCGGCGCTGACCTGGAAGTACGTATACGCGCCATCGACCGCCCCGTCGGCTTTGCCGTCGGCGACGTTATCGGCAGCGGTCTCGCCGGCGAGCTCGTCGGTCGACGATTGGGTTGCGCATGCAGAACCGAAGATCAGAGGTAGGGCCGCGACGGCCATGAGCGAACGAAGCATGTTCCAAGACTCCCTAAGCAAACAATTGATGCGCCGCGTCCAAGCAAGGAGCGAGCCGAGTTGGGGCATCCTGCCCTGCTGGCAATCTGGGCCAGATCGCTGCGTATCACCGCCGTATCACGACCGGTCTCGGTGGC
>JAQBQF010000092.1 GCA_028287115.1 Myxococcales bacterium | reverse complement strand
CCAGTTCAGCAAGCGCTAGTCGCTGCTGGTTTGCAACCCAAGGCCTCGCCCCGCGGCGAGGTCTTTCTCGTTTTCGGGCATCCGCGACTCACCTAACCGATCCGTCGACCTCGCAAGGAGTCGGGCTTGGGAGCGACCAACGGGACACCGTCCCGGTTTCGCGGTCTGTGTAGACCTCGCGGCGATTTCGGGCCTGGGGAAGTGACCAACGAGACACCGTCGCCATGTCCGGGTGACGGCCGGTCGTCATCGGATCGGCTAAAGCGTGGTGCTACGCTCGCTCGGGTGCGTCTCCGCGCGACGATCCTCGTCAAGCTGCTCGGCGCGCTCGTGCTGCCGGTCGTCGCGCTATTCACGCTGTTCGCGTTCGTCGCGTTCGAGGTGAGCCGGCACGACCTCGACGACGAGCTCGGCCGCAGGCTGGTCGCGATCGCGGCGTCGGCGGCGACCCAGCTCCGTGATGGCGAGTACCTCTCGAAGCTGTCGGCGGGCGACGAGACCAAACCGCTGTACCAGAACGCGGTCGCTCGTCTGCAAGCGGTTGCGAATGCGACCGGCGCGCACTTGCTCGTGCTCGATCGCGACTTCAATGCGCGGCTCGACACCGCGACCACAGTTGCGATCGGTACGCACGACTTTCGCGCGATGCTCGATCGCAGCGAGATCGACCGCGTGTACGCCGGCAACACGGCCGCATCGGTCACGTTTCAAGGTAACGATGGTCACTGGTACAAGACCGGCTACGCGCCGATCCGTGCGACCGCGAGCGATCCGAAGATCGTGCTCGCGCTCGGTGCTCAGGCACCGGCGTCGTACTTCGATCGGCTGACCGATCTACGCGAGCGCTTGTTCCTGTGGGGTGCCGGGCTCGCGGCGGTCAGCGTACTCGCCGCCGTGCTAGCGACGCTCTTGATCACGCGCAACGTGCGCCGGCTCGCGGTGGCGGCCGAACGGATCGGCGCGGGCGATCTGCGCGAGCCGATCACGGTCCGCGGCGGTGACGAGCTCGGCGTGCTCGGGCAGACGATGGATCGGATGCGGCTACAGCTCGCCGAGCGCGACGCGAAGATGCAGCAGATGCTCGCGGGCATCGCGCACGAGGTCCGCAACCCGCTCGCGGGGATGACGCTGTTTGCCGGCATCTTGCGCGACGAGCTCCCCGCGCCCGACGAGCGCCGCTCGCACGTCGAGAAGATCCAGCGCGAGCTCGGCTACCTCGAGCGCGTCGTCAACGACTTCCTCGAGTACGCACGGCGCCCCAAGCCCGAGCTCGCCGAGGTCCCGATCGGCGAGGTGCTCTCCGAGGTCGCGCAGCTCGCGACGACGCCCGGGCTCGAGATCGCGATCACACCGTCCGAGCTCGTCGCGCGTGCGGATCGCGCCCAGCTCCGGCGCGCGCTCCTAAACCTCGCGCGCAATGCCGCGCAAGCGGCGACGGCAGCCGGCCACCGCGGCAAGGACGCCGTGAAGCTGTCGGCCGCCCGCAAGGACAAGGAGCTCCGCATCGCGGTGTGGAACCGCGGCGCCGAGATCTCGGCCGAGACCAGCGGCAAGCTGTTCGAGCCGTTCTACACGACGCGCGAAAAGGGCACCGGCCTCGGCCTCGCCTTCGTGCGCGACATCGCGGCCGATCACGGCGGGCGCGTCGAGCTCCACAGTGCAGACGGCGAGACGACGTTCACGCTCGTCCTCCCAACCTGAGCGCTGGTCTAGGTGACCTAGCGTTTGAGCTCGGCGATGTCACGTTCGCGGGTTCCGCCGCGCTGCGGACAACCCGTGCGGCCTGCGGCCGTGATACGCAGGGGAAGCGCATGGCGACGATCCTCATCATCGACGACAACGACACGATCCGCGATGGCCTCGCGATCACGGTCAAGAAGCTCGGTCACGAACCGCTCGTCGCCGCGAGCGGCAAGGCCGGCATCGAGGCGTTCAAGACCAAGCGCGCCGACTTCGTGATCACGGATCTCAAGATGGACGGCGCCACCGGCGTCGATGTCATGAAGGCGATCATGACGCTCGATCCCGATGTGCCGATCATGATCATCACGGGGTTTGGCACCGTCGAGACCGCGGTCGAGGCGATGAAGCTCGGCGCGTTCGACTTCTTGACCAAACCCATTCAGCCCGAGGTCGTTCGCCTCAAGGTCGAGCGCGGACTCGAGCTGTGCGCGATCCGGCGGGCCCGTCGCAAGTCCGAGGCGCTCACCGACTACTTGCGCTCTGAGACCGACATCAAGTTTGCAGAGCTCGTCGGAGGCGGCGACAAGATGGCGGTCGTCCGGCGCACCGTCGAGAAGATCGCCGCGAGCGACACGACCGTGTTCATCGCCGGCGAGAGCGGCACCGGCAAAGAGCTCATCGCGCGCGCGATCCACCGGCTCAGCAAGCGCGCGAACGGCCCGTTCATCAAGGTCAACTGCGGAGCGCTGACCGAGACGCTCCTCGAGAGCGAGCTGTTCGGACACGAACGCGGTGCGTTCACCGGCGCGATCAAGCAGAAGCTCGGCAGGTTCGAGCTCGCCGATGGCGGCACGCTGTTCCTCGACGAGGTCGGTGATGTCCCGCCCTCGATGCAGGTCAAGCTGCTGCGCGCGCTGCAAGAGCAAGAGTTCGAGCGCGTCGGCGGCGAAGCGCCGATCAAGGTCGACGTGCGCGTCGTGTCGGCGACGAACAAAGATCTCGACGCCGAGGTCGCCTCCGGCCGGTTCCGGCAGGATCTGTATTTTCGGCTCCACGTCCTGCCCGTCAAGCTGCCGCCGCTGCGCGAGCGCCGCGAAGACATCCCGCTGCTTGTCGCGCACTTCGTGCACAAGCTCGGGCCGAAGACCAATCCCAAAGTCCGCGGCGTCGGTGACGCGGCGCTCGGCCGGATCATGGCGTATCACTGGCCCGGCAACGTCCGCGAGCTCGAGAACGCGATCGAGCAGGCGCTCGTCTTCGCCGAAGGCGAGGAGATCACGCCGGTGGCGCTGCCGCAGTTCCTCCAAGGCGGCGGTGAGGAAGATCGCCTCGACGTACGGCACGAGATGTCGCTACCGGAGATCCTCGACGATCTCGAGCGCCAGTTGATCCTCAAGGCGTATACCAAAGCAGCCCACGTGAAGACCGAGACGGCGCGCCTCCTCGGGATCAAGACGTCGGCGCTGTACTACAAGCTCGAGAAGTACGGCATCGAGTGACCCGCCGCCGGTTCCGAGAAAACTCTGTTCGCAGTCGGCGAACACGCTTTCTCGCAGCGCCGTGCTAGCAACGGTCCATGGCCGCCTACACCCTGTTTTACACGCCCGGTGCTTGTTCGATCTCGCCGCACATCGCGCTGCGCGAGGCAGGACTCGACTTTCAGCTCGAGAAGGTCGACCTCCGCGCGAAGAAGCTCGCGTCCGGTGACGACTACACCGGAGTCAGTGCAAAGGGATACGTGCCGGCGCTGCGCCTGCCCGATGGAAAGATCCTGACGGAAGGTGCCGTGATGGTGCAGTACATCGCGGATCAAGCGCCGAAATCTCAGCTCGCCCCACCGGCCGGCACGATGGAGCGCTATCGCCTCATGGAGTGGCTGAACTTCATCGCGACCGAGCTTCACAAGGGGACGAGCCCGCTCTACAGCCCGGTCGCCAACGACGACTACAAGGCCAACCTCAAGCAACGGCTCGACAGTCGCTGGAACGTGCTCGCCGCCGGCATTAAGGGTAAACCGTTCCTCATGGGCGACAAGTTCACGATCGCGGACGGCTACGCGTTCTACGTGCTGCGCGGCTGGATCCATCCGATCAAAGAGACTCTGACGAAGTGGCCGGATCTGGCCGATTACTACGAGCGGCTCGCCGCGCGCCCCACGGTCGCGGCCGCCCTCGAAGCGGAAGGCATCACGTCGTGACCCGCGCCCGCGCTATCGAGATCACGTTCTTCGCGCTCCGCGTCGTCGCGGGTGTGCTGTTCGCGTTGCACGGTGCGCAGAAGGTGTTCGGGCTGTTCGGCCTGCCGGCGCCGATGCCGCTCAGCTCCGAGGCCGGAATCGCCGGCGTCATCGAGCTCGTGTGCGGAACCCTGATCGCGCTCGGCCTCTTCACGCGGTTGGCCGCGTTCCTCGCCAGTGGCGAGATGGCGGTCGCGTACATCCAGGTCCATTGGAAGCTCGCGTTCGATGCGCAGCTAAACCCACTCGTCAACCACGGCGAGCTGGCGGTGCTCTATTGCTTCTTGTTCCTGTGCATCGCGGCCAGCGGTGGCGGCCGGTTCTCGATCGATCACAAGCGCGGCAAGACGTAGCTACTTCGTCTCGGTCGGCGCGGCCGGCGGCGTCGCGCCAGGCGCTGGAGGAGCGGAGTCCGCGCCACCGGCATCGCCTTCAACCTTGTGACGGCACAGGTTCATGCCAGCGCGCAGCTGCTCGAACTTGTCCATCTGGTCCTTGTTCGGCTTCTCGTCCTTCGAGTTGCCCTTCTTCCAGGTGATGTAGTCCTCGTGGACCTTCTCGGTGCAAGCCTTGTCCTTGCACTCGCACATCTTGTCCTTGATGCCGGCCAGCTCGTCGAGCTTCCCGTCCATGCCCTTCTTGCCGCATCCGAACGCGAACACGAGGCTCGCCACAACCATCAGCTTCTTCATGGTGCGCATGGTGGAAGATCGCCCCAGCCGGGCGCAAGCGACTTACTTCGCAAACGGCGGCTGTGCGGTCGGCGCGGGTTGCCCGTAGCGCTTCCGCGCCCAGGCCAGGAACTCCTCGCCGTCGTGCTCGAGCGCGGCCTTGCAGATCTCGGCGACGTGCGGCGGAAAATCTTTCTCGAGGACCCAGCGCAGGAACCCTCGCTCGGGTCCGGCCGCGAGCTCGTGGACCGGGGCACCGCCGTGCTTGCCGAAACCGAGGACGATCACGTCGCGTTCCCATCGCAGGTGCCGCGAGGGGCCAACCCAGCTCGCTCGACCGGGATCACAGACGCTCGCGATCTGTCCCCAATCCTGACCCTCGAGCCAGGCATGGAGGGACCCCGACTCGCTCGGACTCCCGAGCTTGAAGTGCTGGATCATTCCGACCAGCACGCGCCCGGTCGCCGCGACGTCTGCGCTGGCCGTGTGCGCGGCGGCGAAGTCGTCCCCGACGAACCGGCGATGCGCGTGCTGCAGGCTGCGCGGCTCGCACTGCTGCCACAGCCGAAATGCATCGACGATCTTCTTGCCGCTGAGATCGAGCGCCGGCCGGCCGATCCGAGCGTACTCGGCCTGTAGCATGTCGACGTCGAACGACAGGTTGTAGCCGACGATGACGTCCGCCGTCGCGAACACCATCGCGATCTCGTCGGCGTACTCGGCAAACGGCGGGCAGCTCTCGAGATCCGCCATCGAGATCCCGTGGACCTGCTGCGCGGCAGGATGGATCGAGACCGCCGGCTTGATCCGCCACGTCCGGCTCTGCGCCGACTCGTCGAGGCCGTGCTGGACGCATAGCTCGATCACCTGGTCGCGCGCGAAGTCGATGCCGGTGGTCTCGCAGTCGAACACGATGATCCGTTGCGCCGCCGCGGTCGGTACTGGACGAACATCGGGCGCCGAGATCGACGGCGCCGGACGCCAGTCAAACAGCGACAGTGTTCCTTCCACACGCCAAACATAGAGGCTGCCCCTGACAGCGGGCGGCGGAACGCCCCTCTGCTACCATCCGCGCGTGCGCCGCTGCCTGCCCTTCCTCCTCGCTATCTCGCCGGCCTGCAAGGTCAAAGATCCCCCTCCGGTCACCGAGGCGTGGACCGACAACTTCGACCACGAGACCTTCGGAACGATCTATTACAGGTCGGGGCCGGGCTACGAGGTGACCGATGGCACGCTGTCGGCCAAGTGCGCGCACAATCACCCGCTCTGGCTGCGCAAGAAGCTACCCCGGGACGTCCGGATCGAGCTCGATTGTTGGTCGACCGAGCCTCGGGGCGATCTCAAGGTCGAGGTGTTTGGTGACGGCCATTCGTTCGATCCGGATGGCGGCGCGTATACAGCGACCGGCTACGAAGTGATCTTCGGCGGCTGGTACAACACGAAGTCGATCATCGCCCGCCTCGACGAGCACGGCAAAGACGTCGTCGCGCGAGTCGATCCGAAGGTCGTGCCGAACCAGCACTACCACTGGAAGATCGAGCGCCGCGGCAAGACGATCACGTGGTTCGTCGATGACATGCAGAAGCCGTTTCTCGAATTCGTGGACGAGCATCCACTCGAAGGGATGGGCCACGACTACTTCGGCTTCAACAACTGGGAGACCGACACCTGGTTCGACAATCTGGCCGTCACCCCGTTGTAGCTCCCGCTGTCGCGATATCTCGGCAAAGACTGAGCGTTCGTTGGCCCGCGCTCCGACGCTGTTTCCGCTACAATCCGGCCGACTTGGGGGGAAGCACCGAGTAGATGGAGCAGTTCGGAAAATACACGCTGATCCGGAAGATCGGCACAGGCGGCATGGCCGAGGTCTATCTCGCGCGCACGGTGGTCGCGCAGGGCCTCAACAAGACGCTCGTGATCAAGAAGATCCACACCGCGTACGCGCGGAGCCGCCAGTTCGTCACGATGTTTGTCGACGAGGCGAAGATCGCGCTCGGCCTCAACCACCCGAACATCATCCAGGTGTTCGACTTCGGTGCCGTCGGCGACACCTACTTCCTCGCGATGGAGTACGTCGAGGGCATCGATCTGTTGCGGATGCTACAGGAGGCGGCGAAGGCGCGGCTGCGCCTGCCCTACGGGATCTCGGCGTACATCGTCCAGCAGCTCGCGAAGGGCCTCGACTACGCGCACCGCAAGACCGACGAGTTCGGCCAACCGCTCGGCATCGTCCATCGCGACATCTCGCCGCAAAACATCCTGCTGTCGTTCGACGGCGGGGTGAAGATCGTCGACTTCGGGATCGCGCGTGCACGCGACGTCCACGAAGAGCAAGGCGTGATCAAGGGCAAGTTCGCGTACATGTCTCCCGAGCAAGCGCGCGGCGAGCCGGTCGACTGCCGCTCCGACGTGTTCGCCGCCGGCATCGTGCTCTACGAGCTCGTGTGTGCGCGCCCGCTGTTCCACGGCAAGGGCAAAGAAGCGCTCGAGATGGTCAAGTCCGGCGCGATCCCGCGGCCGCGCGACTTCGCACCGGAGCTTCCGGAAACGCTCGAGCGGCTGATCCTGAAGGCGCTCGCGTTTCATCGCGACGATCGGTTCCAGACCGCGCGCGACATGCAACACGAGCTCGCTCGGTTTCAGCTCGAGTGGGGCCAGAAAGCGGGCGCGCTGATCGATTCCGGTGCGCTCGCGCAGCAGCTCTCGCAGCTCGTCCCCGCGGCGCAGCGGACCGCAACGCCGCGGCCTCCTGCCGAAGGGGCACCGCAGCGCGTGATCGACAAGGAGTCTTCCGGCGACGCCTATGCGCCGCAGCCGGTGCTCGATCCGCCGTCGGCCGCGATCGCCGCGCGATCGTCCGCGGAGGTCTCCCGCGCGATTCCCGGAACGATGCGCACGGGCGCCACGAGCGCCGGCACCCCGCGCGCGAAGACCCCGACACCATCGGGTGACAAGCCGCGCGATCAACGCGAACGCAAGTACGTCTACGTGCTCGAAGGCGTGTTGCGCGGCCTCACCGCCCTCGAACGCAAGCTCGGGCCCGCGGATGCCGCGCGGCTCGTCAACAGTTTCTACAAGGTCGCCCGCGACGTCGCGTTCAAGCACGACGCGCTGCTCGATATCCCGCGGCTGTCCGGCGACGGCAAAGACGTTCCGATCGCGGACCTGCACACGCCCGCGCCGACGGCGACCGCCAACGAGGCGATGTTGCGCGTGATCGTCGGACTGCCGATCGCGAGCGAAGACGACGCCGGCCGCGCGATCAAGCTCGCGCTCGCGCTCGTCGATACGCTCGACGGCATCGGCAGCGATGTCGAGCCCGAGCTCCGGCTTGCGCTCGCGGTGCAGCGCGGCGTCGCGCTCGTTCGTCAGGGCGGCTCGAAGCACGAGCTCGTGTTCGAGGTCGAAGACTCGACCGCGGCGTTCGCACACAAGCTCGCGAGGCAAGCGCGCGGTGCCGAAATCCTCGTCGGCGGTCGCGTGTTCCGCGCCGCGCGCAGCGAGTGGACGTTCGAGGCGCTGCCGGCGATCGATCTGCCGGACGACTCGCTCGGCGGAACGTCCTCGAACAAGAACCACGCGGACGAAGACACCGATCCCGGTACGAAGCGCGCGCGCGTGTTTCGGTTGCGGGGTCCCAAGGAGCGCGCGCAGCGGCTCCGCGAGCGGCGCGTCAACGAGACCTTGCACGGCCGCGACCTCGAGCTCAAGGCGCTGCGCGATGCGTGGCGCGACGTGCTCGTGACGCGGCGCAAGCGTCAGCTCGTGATCGTCGGTGACGCGGGCGTCGGCAAGCGGACGCTCGTGCGCTCGTTCCTCGAAGGCATCTCGCCGGGCGAAGCGGTGATCGTACGCACGACCGCACGCGTGGGCACGGCGATGACCCCGTACGGCGTGATCGCGGATCTCGCGCGAGACATCCTCGGCCTCGCCGAAGACGCCGAGCCGCACGAGGTCGAGCGGCGTCTGTTGCGCGCGCTGCCGCTGATCTATCCGCCCGAAGAGAACCCGAGCGAAGAGAGCACGCGCGAATCGCGAACAGCGCTCCAGATCTTCGGCATGCTGCTCGGTGCGCGCGGCGCGGCGCCCGGTGGTGAGGTCGACGTCGAAACCCGGCGCCAGACCCTGATGAAGATCCTCGTCCGGATCGAGAGCAGGCTCGAGGGTGACAAGCCGTTGATCTTCGTCGGAGAAGACATCCACTGGGCCGATCAAGACAGCCAGGAGCTGTTCGGCGCGCTGCTGCGCGTCGAGACACCGCGCCCGCTGTTCGGCCTGATGACGAGCCGGCACGATCCACGGATCCTCAAGATCGCGCGCGATCTCGGCACCGAGATCGTGCATCTCGACGAGCTCTCGGACACCGCGCGCCGCGAGCTGCTCGTCGAGCGCTTCGTGCCCGGCCACGACATCGACGATCTCGTCGATCAGATCGTCACACGCGCCGGCGGCAACGCGTTCTTCATTCACGAGCTCCTCGACACGCTGATCGAGCGAGGCATCCTCGTCCCCGACGGAGACGACGGCGAGTTCCCGGGCCAGCTGCGCTGGATCAAGCGCGACGCTCCGATCCACGTGCCCTCGACCGTCGAGGATCTGATCCTCACGCGGATCGACGGACTCCCCGCCGGCGAGAAACAAGCGCTGATCCATGCGGCGGTGCTCGGCCGTCACGTGTCGGCGATGTCGCTGTCGCAGCTGCTCGCGCGTCCGGTTCGCCTCGAGCTCGACGAGCTTGTTCGCCGCGGCCTGCTCTCGCCTCTCGAAGGCGAGTACCGGTTCAAGAACGACATGACGATGACCGTCGCGTACGGTCTGATCCCGCACGAGACCCGGGTACAGATGCATCGCGCGGTCGCGGCGCGGATCGCGGGCGCGGCGAACTATCGCCTCGGACAGGACGACGCCTTGATCGCGCGCCACCTCGAGCTCGCGGGCGACGATGGCGCCGCCGCCGATCGCTATCTGCGCGCCGCGGGTCACGCCGTCGAGCTCGGCGGCAACGCGGATGGCTTCCGCCAGCTGTCGCGCGCGCTCAAGCTCCTCCCCGAAACCGATCACGAGCGCCGGTTCGCGGCGCATCGGCTGCGCGAAGAAATCTTGAAGCGCCTCGCGAAGCGCCCGCAACAGCTCCGCGAGCTCCACGCGATGCGCAAGACCGCCGAAGCCCTACAAGAGCCGGGCAAGCTCGCCACCGTGCATTGCGCGCTCGCGCAGTTCTACATCGACGTCGGTAAAGCGCCGGCCGCGCTGCGCGCCGTCGCGCCCGCCGTGCAGTTCGCGCGCGATGCCAAGGACGTGTTGCTCGAAGCCGAGGCGCTGCGCCTGCGCGCGGCGATCGCCCGGCTCGTCGGTAACGCCGAAGAATCGCTGCGCCTTGTCGAAGAGGCTCTCTCGCTCGTCGATATGGCAGCGAAGGGCACCGAGGGTGGACGGCCGCCGACCCCCGTGCTCACCGCGCGCGCGACGATCCTCAATCAGCAAGGCACGACGCTGTGGAACATCGGCAAGCTCGAGCAAGCGATCGAGAGCTACGCCGAGGCACTCGTGATCTATCGCGCGATCGGGATGGTCCGCAACGAAGCGCGCGCGCTCAACAACATGGGCATCGTGTTCGCGGCCCTCGGCGAATACGAAGAGGCACTCGCGCACTACAAGAGCGCCCTCAAGATCGATCAGGCGCTCGGCGAGCGCAGCGGGCTCGCGCTCAAGCTCGGCAACATCGGTCAGTGCTACGCCGATCTCGGCGATACGGAACGGGCCGAGAGCTATCTCGGTCGCGCACTCAAGGTCGCGGAGCAGACCGGCGATCTGTCGGCGGCCGCTGATGCGGCCGTGTCGCTCGGCCAAACCAAGATGCAGCGCGGCGACACGAAGTCAGCGCTCCAGATGTTCGAGCGCGGCCTGACGCTCGCGACCGAGAACCGCGAGCGCTATCAAGAAGTTCGCGCTCTCCAGTACATCGCCCTCGCGACCCTGCAGTCGGGCGAGCCGCCGGAAGCCGCGCTCGAGATGGCACGCTCGTCGACGGAATGGGCGCGCAAGATGCCGATGATGGTCGGCATCATCTACGGCCTGACGTTCCAGGCGATGGCCCTGTCGCGCCTCGGCAAGCACGCCGAGGCGATCGTCGCGAGCGACGAAGCGATCAAGCTGCTCGACGAGACCCGCACCGACGGCGTCGAGCACGTCATGCGGTGGCGCGCCGAGGTCCTCGCCGGCGCCGGCAAAGCCGAGGCCGCCAAGGCCGCACTCGCGCGCGCGAACACCGAGATCGAGACCAAGGCGCTAAAGCTCCGCGATCCCGAGATGCGCAAGCAGTTCCTCGCCTCGCGTCACCGCGCGGTTTAGAAGCTGCCGCCGAATCCGACGCCGCCGACGGTCGGTTACGAAGCGGGGACCGTCTCGAACCACGTCGCGTCGAACGAGATCCCGAACGACAGGGCGTGTTGTCCGTCGATCGTGACGTCCGGCGCGAGCACGGCGTTCAACCAACTGGTCGCGAGAAGGTCGTCGACGGTGATCACGCAGTCGTGATCTGGGTCGAACTCCCTGATCATCGATGCGGCGGGTGAGCCCATTGGACACCCGCAATCCGGTGGCGGCGCGCCGGCCTCGCAGTCGCTCGCGATCTTCTGTTGGAACATCGCCGCACCGGCCGGAAGGATCGTGTCCATCACCTCGGTGGCCGGAATGCCTCCGCCGATGATCCCGTGCATCTCTCGATTATTCGCAACGAACGTGGCGTGGGCGCCGACAAGCCTGAGCCTCCCCGGGGTCCCGAACAGACCAACCGGGATCACGAGGTCACCAGGTCCTACGGTGGATAGCTTGTCGGCGATCGAACCAGATAAGGGAACCGTGCTCGGCGACACGGGATCCGTCTCGTACGTTGCACCGGACTTCGTTCCGAGGAAGACCGTCCAGGCGTCTGCGGTGGGACCGAGCGTGTTCGCTGCTTGCAAGTCGACGAGCGCGATGACCTGCGACGCTTGTAGCAGGCGATCGCTCGCCGCCTGAAAGTCCGCATAGCCTGGCCCCGCCGCGGCTCCCAGCGCCATGCCGAATTGATTGTCGAGCTTCCCATCGCCATCGAGATCGAGCCCGAACGCGCGAGCATCGGCGTTGCTCGCCGGAATACCTTGGTGCGTCATCGCGTAACGGTCGTGCGGACCGGAGACGACCACGGTATCCGCCGCGCAACCGGAGACCACTAACATCACAGGGAGGGTTCGCCACATGAGTGCGAGCCTTCGCGATCGACGGCGGCTCCGGGGGTCAGTTCACGCGAAGCTCACGGGCAAATTCCGGCAGATCCAACACGTCGGTCAGCGGCGCACGAAATCAGACACATCGTCATGGCCCCGTGGTAACCCCTCGGCCATGTCGATCGCCGTTCAAGTTCATGGCCGCAAAGATCCGCATGCGCTCGCCGAGCTGATCGCTGCAACGATTCAGGATGGCGTCATCCTCGACCGCGAGCCGCAGATCGCCCATCTCTCGGCGCTGGTCGCCGCGGAAGAGCGCGAGAATCAGAGCCGCCGTGCCGCGTGGCACTGGCTCAACTCGGTCTCGGCGATCGTCGATCGCGACAACGACTGGTCCAATCTCTAGTCAGCGCAGCGGCTCGCCGGCTTTGTCGTACGCCGGTGGCGCGTAGACATTGAGCGTCACGAGCGAGTGCCTGCCGGTGTTCGTGATCTGATGGGGCTCGTGCCGCTCGATGAGCAGCAGCGTCCTCGGCCGTAGCTTCACGGTTCGCTTGCCGACGCGGGCGCTGCCCGTTCCCGACACGACGTAGAGCCACTGCTCGGCCCACGCATGCTCGTTCCCCGACTGCTCCTGGCTCGCCTGTCCAGGCCCGAGGATCATCATCGCCGCCTGCGACAGCTTCGTCCTATGCAGCGGCGTGAAGCTCTTCCGCTGCTTACCGGTGACGACGAGCTTCATGTCGCGACTCGCGCATGCAGGACGCCGCGCACGACGTAGTGCGCCGAGGCGGCGATGCCGAGGACCGCGGTGACGATCGCGATCGCAGGTGCCCACGAGAGGTGCGCGATCAGCGCCGCGACCGCAAACATCTGCGCGATCGTCGTCGCCTTGCCGAGAGCGTCTGCCTTGAACGCATGTTCGACCGGCGGTCGCGTCGCCAGCGCGAGTCGATAGGTGATCCCGAGCGGAACGATCAGCAGCTCGCGCGCACCGATCGCGATCAGGATCGGCCATGGCGTGTGTTCCCGCACCGCGACCGTCGCAAGCACGACGACCACGAAGAACTTGTCGGCGGCCGGATCGAGCCACTCCCCGGCCGTCGACAACGAACCGCGCGCACGCGCCCACCGGGCGATCGTGCCATCGAGAGCGTCGGTGACCGCAGCGAGCGCCACGATACCGAGTGACCAGTAGACATCGCCGTAAGTCACCCAGAACAGGACCGCGAGGGGAATCCTCGAGACCGTCAGCGCATTGGCGAGCCACATTCTTGCCCGAGAGGAGCAAATCACGCGCCATCACGCCCGCGCCGCGCCACCTTGCCGCAGTCGGCGCTACGTGCAATTCGCATCGCGATCTGCCAGCTTGCCGATGTGCCCATGCGACCGAGAATGGCGACCGGGATCCCGGGACGACGCCTGCTGGTCGGGCTCGTCGTCGTGCTGCTGTTTGCGGTCGTGCCCGGCGTCGTGGTGCCGACGTTGATCTGCCGGCAATCCGATCCCGAGCTTCCGGATCTCGGCGAGGTCTCCGCGTTTTCGCTGACCGATGAAACCGGGCAGCCCTTCACCGAGCAAGCGCTGCGTGGTCACGCGACGATCGTCAGCTTCGTGTTCACGCGTTGCGATCTGATCTGTCCGGTGACGTCGATGAGGATGGAGAACATCCAGGAGAAGACGTTCGATGCCGCGGGTCGGGTCAAGCTGCTGTCGTTCACGGTCGATCCGGACTACGACACGCCCGAGCGGCTCACCGCCTACGCGAAGCGCTATCACGCGAACCCGACGCAGTGGCGGTTTGTCACCGGGCCGGTCGACAAGGTCCGCTCGGTGATCGAGGGGCCGTTCATGACCTCGATGCTGCGCGAAGCCGACCGTCCAGGCGGCATCCCGAACATCGCCCACGCCGGTTACTTCCTGCTGCTCGATCCCCAGCTTCATATCCGGGGCAAGTACGAGACCGAGGACGTCAAACGGCTGGACGAAATGATCCACGACGCCCGGTTCCTCGCGCGCACGATGAACTAAGATCGGTCCGTTGGACCCCGCGATCTACGTCGGTCAGCTGATCATCGGCATCGCGATCCTGTACTGGGGCGCCGAGTGGCTGATTCGTGGCTCCGCCGCGGTCGCGCGCACGTTCGGCGTCAAGCCGCTGGTCGTCGGGCTCACCGTGGTCGCCTACGGCATGTCGGCGCCCGAGCTCGCGGTCTCGACCAAGACCGCGCTCGAGCATGCGCAGCCGATCGCGCTCGGCACGGTGATCGGCTCGTGCGCTGCCAACATCTCGCTGATCCTCGGACTCACCGCGCTGATCTCGCCGCCGACGATCGACAGCCGGATCATCCGTCGCGAAGTACCGGTGCTGATCGGTTCGGCGATCGCCGTGCCGATCCTGCTCCGCAACGGCGTCCTGTCGCGCCTCGAAGGTAGCCTCCTGGTCGCCTGCGCGGTCGTGTTCACGATCGCGACCCTGACGATCTCGGCTCGGCTCGAGACCGATGACGTCACCGATGATGGCGATGCTCGGACTCGCGCCGAAGAGAGTGGCGCGAACATGGGCGGCAAGGGGCGGCCGCGCTCCGGCCGGTTCGCGTCGGTGATGATGACGACGCTCGGGATCATCTTGCTCGTCGTCGGATCGAAGTTCTTCGTCGAAGGTGCGCGGCACATCGGGGCCCAGGCCGGGATGTCCGAGCGGATGATCGGCCTCACGATCGTCGCCCTCGGGACGGCCTTACCCGAGCTCATGGGATCGCTCCTTGCGGCCAGCCGCGGTCACTCCGCGCTCGCGGTTGGCTCGGTCGTCGGCTCGAACCTGCTCAACGTCTTCCTGGTGCTAGGTGTAACCGCGTGTTTACGCCCCATCCGGTTGGGCGAGCGAATGCACCTTGTCGATCTGATCGGCCTCGTGGTCCTGACCTTGCTCGGGGTGATCGTGCTGCGCGGTTCGCGCAAGATCAGCCGGTTGGAAGGCGCGATCCTGGTCGCCGCGTATGTCGCGTTCATCGTGTGTTGCGCGATCTTCTAATGACGCAGCGCGGTTGAGGCGGGCCCGTCGCAAAACCTGCGACCTGTGACCATCACATCGCGCGAGCTAAAGACAGCGACCCACTCTTTCGACCTGCGATCGCGATGGCCTAGGGTGCGATGCATGAAGCGCCCATTCGCGGTTTCGGCGGCCCTTTCGACGGTTCTGGCCCTGGGGATGTTCGGCGGCGTCGCATTCGCGGACCCCCTGCAAGACAGTCCGCTCGACGTGCGACCCAATCCGTTCGCGGTGCCCGGTGAGGCTCCCCGCGCGATCTACCGGTGGACCGATCCGTCGCTGCAAGGCGCGCCGGTACTGGCGCCGGCCAACGTCTCGCACGTCATCTACTTGAACAACTGCCAGCCGAACGGCTGCTCGCTATCGCCCGGCTACGACGACTCGACGACCAACCACTCGAGTATCCCGAACGGAAGCGCGGTCGTGCAGGCGTACTCCGGCAGCGCGGCGAACTGGGCCGCGATCGTGTCGTGCGTGCAGCACTCGTACGCGCCGTTCAACGTGCAGATCGTCACCACAAAGCCCACCACCGGCAACTACCACATGGCGATCGTCGCCGGTCGCGCTGCAAACGTCGGCGAGCAGCAAGGCGTGCTCGGCGTCTCGCCATTCTCGTGCGGCTACATTCCAAACTCGATCTCGTTCACGTTCGCGAACGAAGAGCCGACGAACATCCTCGATCTGTGCTGGACCGTCGCGCAGGAGACCGCGCACTCGTGGGGCCTCGACCACAAGTTCGATAACCGCGATCCGATGACGTATCTCCAGACCGGCCCGGCGATGAAGACGTTCCAAAACCAGGCCGGCGCGTGCGGCGAATACAACGCGCGCACGTGCAGCTGCACCTATGCGGGCACCGGCAACCAGCAGATGAACAGCTACGCGCTGATCATGGCGACGTTCGGCGGAAGCGCTCCCGACACGATGCCGCCGACCGTGACGATCACGTCGCCGACGAACAACGCGTCGGTGATGGCGGGCTTCCCGGTCCGCGCCGACATCGCCGACAACGTCGGCATCGCGAAGGCCGAGCTGCGCATCGACGGCACGCTGACCGGCGCCACGCTCAGCGCCGCACCGTGGGTGTGGAACGCCTCGGCGACGATCGGTCAGGGCTCGCACCACATCGAGGTCACCGCGTACGATCAAGCGAACAACACGGCCAAAGCGGCGATCGAGGTCTCGATCGGCACCGTGTGCACCGCGAGCTCGTGCACCGACCCGAACCAGGTCTGCGTCGACGGTCACTGCGTCGCCGGCCCCGACCAGCAAGGCGGCCTCGGCTCGCCTTGCACCAAGAACTCCGAGTGCGCGTCGAACGCGTGCGCGAGCGATGGCACGAACATGTACTGCGTCGAGCCCTGCGATCCGACGAAGGAACAGTGCCCGACGGGCTTCGGCTGTCTCGCGGCAGGCACCGGCGGCGTGTGCTGGCCGGGAGCTGGCGGCGGCGGTGGTGGCTCGGGCGGCTGCAATACGGGCGACCAGAGCGGGATGATCCTGCTGGGCCTCGGGTTTGGTGCGCTGCTGATCACACGACGCCGTCGCTAACCTGGCGACGATCCAGGACCTGCATTTTCCTGTAGGTGGCCGGCGGTGGATCGGGATAAATAGTTGATCCCTATATGCGCTGTATGAACTTCTCGGCTGCGGTCGGCTTCGTCCTTGCGTGTCTGCCTGCGGCTACCGTGCTCGCGGCTCCTTCCGAGGAGCTGCCGACCCAGGGCATCTCGCTCAATGACGAGCTCGGGCCGACGCTCGCGGCCGCCCGCCCGCGCGACGTCATGCATCCGATGTTTATCGATCCGCAGACCGTTCCGGCGCTGGTCAACAGCCATATCTTGTTCATCAACCCGTGCATGCCGAGCGGCTGTCACGTCACCTCGGGCAACACGGACTCGCGCACGGACAAGTCCGATATCGGCCAGGGAACGCTGACGGCGTATCCGTGGGGTGCCGCGAGTTGGGCCCAGGTCGTCGCGTGCATGAAGGCGACGATGGCGCCGTTCAACATCACGGTCACCGATGTCGATCCCGGCAATGTGCCGCACTTCGAAGTGATGATCGCCGGCTCGCCCGGTCAGCTCGGCTTGCCGCAAGGCGTCGGCGGGATCGCGGACTACTCGTGCCAGTCGCCCGGTCAGTGCTCGTCGTATATCCCGAACGCGCTCGTGTTCGACTTCACGCAGGTGTGGGGCGGTAGCGTCAACGAAGACTGCGCGACCGCGGCGCAGGAGATCGCGCACGCGTGGACGCTCGATCACGTCGTCGATCCGAGCGATCCG
>JAQBQF010000088.1 GCA_028287115.1 Myxococcales bacterium | reverse complement strand
CCCACCGAGTGATCGCTCGACGGTCTGCTACATGTGGCGCGACCCAGTGAGTGGCTGGAGCTCGTGTGCGTCATTCGGCGATACCGGCGCTCAGGCTCATCATGTCTCCATGGCGTCGGATCCGGGCGGCGCGATCCATGTCGCGTACTGGGACAGCTACAACTCGAAAATCGAGCTCGCCTCGCGCGATAGCGTCGGCACATGGACGATCGAGCCCGTGCAGGCCGACTCGATGAACGGCGCGGGCGGCTCGCGATGGCTGGTGATCGATGCGGCCGGGACCGTGCACCTCGCTTACGCGGATGCAACCGGGCTCGTGTACGCGCAGCGCAACGCAGGAGTCTGGGCGAAGGAGCCGGTCGATCCGACCCCGAAACTCGGGTGAAACGCGAGCCTGGTGGTCGATGCCGCGGGATTCGCGTCGATCATCTACAAGAGTTGTCTGGTTGGTACTGCCGGCGTCTGGTTCGCGCACCGTGGATCGTCCAGCACGTGGTCGGTGACCCAGCTCGACGCCACCGCGGATAACCTAGGCCCGGCGATGCTCGGTATCGGACCCGATTCACGATTGCATGCCGCGTGGGTGAATAGCGCCGGAGATGTCGTCTACGCGACAACGCCGTGTCCGTGACCGCCTCCACCTGGCGTCCGTCGTGCTCGGGATCGTCGACGTAATCAGTCCTGATCCGTCTCGTCGTCCCGTCGTCACCACAAGCTCATGGGTTACAGTGCGTCGCGCTGCACGCCCCGGTGAACCCGAGTGCGTTGCAATCGATCGTGCGAATCGTACCGAAGCCACACAGCGTGACCACGTTGTTCGTGCACTGCTCGCCGCCGCGCGAGGGTACGCAAGCGTTGCCGAGACCGCAGAACAGACCACTACCGTCGGTCGCCGTCTGCACGGTGCCGCCTGGTATGGCCACGCCGCAGTCGACGCGATGCTCGAAGCCGTAGAGGCAACCGATGATCGCGTTGCCCTCGATCCGAGCAGGTGTCCCGACCACGCAGGCCGGTCCGGTCCCTCCGCACTCCGAGGTCTACGAGGTGCCGGCGAGCGTGCACGTCTCGCCGAGCGCCGCGCAGTCGAGCGCCTGGGAAACGCCGTTGCTGCATCGCACCGCTTTCGTGCCATCGCAAGAATCGGGGTCTCCCGGGCTGCACGTCCCGATCGCGCAGGCCGCCGCGGTCGCGCTGGAGATGCAGTGCGTCGCCGGAACAAAGCCGAGCCCGGAGTGCGCACAGGAAGTATCGAGCTCGAGGCCGCCACCAGCGCACCGCGCCAGGACGTCGCCGACGCAGGTGGAACCGGCAGTACATTGTGAGGTGGTCGACAGCGTCTCGCCGACACAGGCTCGCGCCTGAACGCAGCTGCCGCCGACTGCTGCGAGGCAATGGATCTCGTCGGGAGTCTCCAGGCCCGCGCCCTCGGTGAAATATCGCAGACAGTCTTCGGCGCCGTGATCGACCACGACCAGCTGGCAGGTGTGGGCGACCTCGCACGCCGCGAACAGCTCGTCTGCGGTGACGGAGCTCACGGACGCATCAGCATGCATTGTCGACGACTGGCCACAACCAACGAGCACGATCAAAGCCAAGCGCCGGAATCAGCATGTCATCGTTCGACACCGGCGAGCTGGCAATGTTGGTCAAAGAGCTCGTGCATCGACGGTGACGGATTCACCGCAGTTTGTGGAGGTCGGTTGCGACGACGGCTGGCCGCCAAGTACATGCATCACAACGCGGGCATTGCGCTTCGGGCTTGTCGCGCGAATCGACAACCCGACCGCAATGGCTGCAGGCGAACTGCCCTGAAGCTGCGAACTGCTGCTCGAACATCAGCCGATCGCTCTCGGGCAGCACGCATAGTCCTGGCCGCGGCGGTTCGTCCGGGTATGCGTTCACTCCGCCGTTCGCCTCTAGGTAAGCACGCTTGATCTGGCCGAGATGCACGACCCGATGCTGCCGCAGTAAGTGGTACAGACGCTCGTGCGATAGGGTCGCCAACTTCAGTTCTCGGAGCTCCATCAGTCCGTCCCGAACGACGATCCCGGTGGCACCCTCGAGAAGGATCGACGCTCTTTCACGCTTGAACGAGAGAAAGAACAAGGTCCGCATGTAGATGACCGCTATCGCCAAGATCAGCGCTCCTGGAATCAGCCCACGATCTGGAGCCTGTAGCGGAACTCCGATGGCGGCGGCGAGCGTCACTAGCACGGTCAGCTCCAACACACTCAACTGCGCAGTGATACGCCTGCCCATGAGCCGCGTCGCTGTGAGCAAGACAACGTAGATGAGCACCGCGCGAACGACGACCTCAAGCAAGAAGACCACCGGCGCTTCACCGAACAACAAACGTCGTACATCGAAAGGTTCGATCTGATGCGCGGGCATGCGACAGCGTGGTCCGGAGACGGTTGCGGCGCGACGCACACGCTACGGTCGTTGCTTGTATCGTGCGCCCGCGTCTGCACACCTGCGGGAGAGCTACTCCCCAACGCGGAGTGCCCGCGTCCCAGTGTTCGCGACCTGTGGCTTCACGCGCGCCGCTCGAGAATGCAATCCTGCGCCGACGTGTTTGGAAGTTGCGCTCGACGTTCCAGCGCGACTACCACAAGTCGCGATGTGGTCATGCGGGAGCGCGGGATAGGATCCGGACCGGGGTTAGTTGAAGCGTCGGCTCTTCGGCCAACTCAGTGCGTTGAGATGTCCGGTCGTCGTCCGATCCATCACCAAGCGTGATCAAGCGAAGATCGGGGAGAAGACCCGACCAGGGTTTGTCACGCGACCCGTGGGGAAGCAGGGGAGAAGACCCGACCGGGTTTGTCATGCGACCCGTGAACGAAGCAGGGCGACGACACCGTTTCGACGGATGTCGTGCGACGGCTACTCCACTCTGCGTCTTCGACGTTCGTTCCCTAAGTGGGGGTCATCTACGACGATGGTCATCCAGGTAGCGCACACGTCAACGCACTCCACGCGTGCTTGGTGAACACCGTGGCGGTTTGCGCCCACTCTACGTGAAGTTGCGTTCACGTTGAGGACCGCTCGCTGGGCCGACTATCGGCGCGGCGGATTGGAACGGCCCGTGCACGAGGCCGCGGCGATGCTGACTCGCACGTTTACCTTTTTGTTGTTCGTCGTCGCCTGCTCGACGCGCTATTCGCCCACAACCCGCAGTGTCTACTACCGACCCGCGTCCGAGACTCATCCCGGCGTGGCCTCGCCTGCTGCCCCGGCTACGGTGCCGCCGCAGGTCGCCCAAGGCGTCGTTCGCATCGATGGAAGCTCGACGAGCTGTGACGCCGTCGTCGCGGTGCATGCCGACGGCGGCGCGGCCGTACTGTGCACGTTCGAGCGCGAGGGTGGCTGCGGGATCCGGCAACTCGGTCCGGACGGCGAAGAACGGAGCCGCAGCGATCTCGCACCGGGCACTTGTTCGCAGTGGGTGACACGCCCCGACGGCGGGGGATTCCTCGTGACCCGTGCGACCGACAACCGCTCTGTGACGGTCATGGCTCTTGATGCGAACGGCAAGCACACCGCTGTGAGCGCGTTGACCTCGAAGGAAGACGTGTGGCCCTACGACGCGCGACTCGCCGCCGACGGCGGACTGTTCGTCGCGGTGCGGTTCCACAAGGACCTGATGTTCGGCAACAAGCGCCTTGGCACGACGAAGCATTCCGTCTCGGGGATCGTGAAGTTCCTACCCTCGCTCGATCGCCTCGCGTGGTCGCGGCTGTTCGAGACGCGGCGGACGGAGATCGCCGCACTGCTGCCGGCCACGCGCGACGGGGTCGATGCGCTCGTCAGCACGCGCGGTCCGTTGGTCCCCGGCGCACCGGTGAATCCGCCGGTCGACCCCGCAACCGGCGCCATGTTCGGTGGCGACACGTACGGATGGCAGACCGAACGGGTCTCGCTCGATTCGCGAGGCAAGCCCGTTGCGCGCGTGGACATGATGATCGAGCGCAATCGCTCGGTGATGGATGCTGTGCAGGTGGACGACGCGATCGCGATGCTGACGCCCAACCTCGACCATCCGAACCGTACGGATCTCACGCTCGCGCGCGCCGATGGGCAACGCGAACGAATCGCCTTGGCCTCCGTGATGGGCTCGCGGTTCGAAGGCATCAACGACCGAGCCTCCGTGATCGATTGCGATTGCTCCTACGCCCAAGGCAAGCAGACCGGGACCTGGACCGCGCGCGAGGTGGGCGGTTCACGGATGCAGATCGGGCTCGCCGGCGCGCTCGGCTCGCAGTCACCAAGCTGGAGCTCGGTCGCCGTGCTCGGGGATCGCGTCGCGGCGATCGGCACCACCGCCGACCCGGCGACCGGAACGCCGATCACATTCACTGCGCTCGCCCAGCTACCGTCCGGATCTCCTGCGATCGATCTCCGCCGGCTGTCGCTCGTCGATCACCTCGCGCTCGCCCCCGCATGTCGCGGTGCGCGCCCCCAGATCTCCGCGGTGGTGGCGAGCGACCGGCGGGCTACGTTCGATACGGCACTCGAAGCGTGCGGGATCGCGCCACTGGCACGAATCGCGCTGACGACGTATCGCGACGGCGGCCTCCGGTCGTTCTCGATCCAAGGCGCCACCACTGACATGATCGCGTGCGCGCGGCGGGTATTTGAGCCGGCCTTCGCGTGTCCTACTGTGGGCAACAACATCTCGTTCGCGGTGCGCCTTCCGGCGGATGCTCGTACGAAGCACTAGCCATCGTGGGGGACACCCGACCGGGGTTTGGTTGGCAACCCACAGAACGCAGTCGGCTGATCGACAGCTGGTGCAGACGGGGCTCAAACCAACCCCGGTCCGGATCACCACCCCGAATTCGGAGCCACAATCGAAAGATTGTGTGCGACATTGCGCGGCGACCCAGGTCTTCCCGGGTAAGCCGCAGCTGTCGCGGCGGGGGGTTCATGTCCAAGCTCGAACCGATTCTAGAGACCAAGCTCCTGCGCGTGCTCCTCGTCACCGCGACGATCGCAGTCGGTGCAACTGGCTGTATGAGCTACCTGGAGGGGCGGTTCGGAGCGAAGGGCCAACCCGACTCCTACAGGGGTGACGTTCCGCTCCGAGTCGTCAACATCGATGGGGACCAGTCGCGTGGTCGGATCAAGCTCTGCGCCTTCGCACTCGTTCCGGCGGGGCAGGAGAAAATTCCCGGCGACGATCAGTGGGCCTGGAACGGCTGGCTCGACCACCCCGTTGAATCCACGCAACACGCCGATTTCAAGGTCAAGCCGGGGCGTTACGAGGTCTACGCAAGGATGTGCCTGCCGCTTCCGAATGATGCGCATGCGTTGGCGGTCGCAACCGTCGACATCGACATCACGGGTGCGACGGAGATCGCCGTGAATGCAGGGTTCGATCCCGAAGCACGGATCGCCGGCACGCAGGGCTATGCTCACCGTCAGATCGCCGCGAAACCGTGGAGCGTCGGGCATGGTGCCTCCGAGCCAACTCAACCGTGTATCGAAACCGGTGGTCAATCGGCGGACCCGAATCGTTGCTGTTCCCTGGAGAGTCAGGAGCTCAGGCGAAATCGCTGGACGTGTAGTTAGCGCGGATAGACCCCGCCGGCGGATCGCCGCGGTCCGAGCGGGCTCGCCCCAACGCCCTACGCTTTGCCCATGCGAGCGCTCTTGCGGTACTCGTCGAGCTAGGTGCGCAGCTGCATCTCCTCCGCGACGGCTGTCTTGAGCGCACGGGTGCAGCGCCAAGTGGCGTGCTGCAATACTCGATGTCTTAGCCAGAGCAAAGCATTCAGCACGTGCTCTTTGATCTCGGCATTCTCACTCGTGGTCGTCGGCAGTCCGTCTTCCCACCGATAGTGGGACTCCGGCCGCACCGAGCGGTGCACCGACGAAGAAGCGGCCGCTCGCGGCGGCATACGTCGTCCACCCGTTGGGGCACGAGGCCGCGTGGAAGAACGACACGGCACCTGCCGGCAACGCATCGCCGACTGGCGCCGCATCGGGAGAAGATCCCGACCGGGGTTCGTTGAGATGTCCGGTCGTCGTCCGATCCATCGCGAAGCGCGATCAAGCGAACTAACCCCGTCGGGATCGCATCCGCCGGCTTGCTCGCGCCGTGGCTGATGGAGCGTTCGGGCTCGCGCCACTCGGGCGTCCGTCCTGGTTCGGAATCGTCGACCAAACTAACCCCGGTCCGGATCCTGCCCATCGATCAGAACCTCACAAGAATCAACGGCGAGTATACCCGCGGAAGACGCTCTCCATTGTTCCCGACGGAGTCTGAGAGTTCCGACGCGTGTGGAAGGCGCTCGTAATCGTCGCTGCATCGGATCTCGATACGACGGCAGTGCTGCGCGAAGGGTCGACGAGGCGATGTCTCACGTCTCCCGTGGCGGCCATGTCCCAAGCGCGGCCGCTTTGTCGAGCATCGCCTGATCAGCCCAACCTCGTCCGCGACACAGGAAGCAGACGAATTCCGCATCGCGCTGATATCCGGGCAACGACGTCCATCGCCCTCCAGTGCACGCCGGGCACTCGAGGCTGTGAAGGGGTTGCACCGGGATCAGTTCGAGGAGTGCATTGATCCCAGTCTTCTTGGCGCCGACCACCAAGGCTGCGATTGCTTCGTCGTCGGTGGCCTCTCGCAACGCTTCGCCGTCGAAGCTACGATCATCGAAGCTACGATCATCGAAAAGCACGCGCCCATCAGCAGTGATGTAGGTCATCGGTCCCATCCCGGGATCGAGCAGGAACGCGTCCTGCTGGTCTTCGACCTCGTCTTGGAGTCGGTCCACGAAGGGCTTCTTGCTGTTTCGTTCGATCCGCTGCAAGCGTCTTCTTTCGCGAAGCGCCACCATCAAGGATCCAGAGAGCCGAAACTCCACGGGACAGGTCTCGCACGGTAGTGCCACGACTGCAATGAGCCTGCACCGAGGGCCCGGTCCTCGACGGACCACCCAAGATGCGAGGGTGGTAGAAGTCCAAGTGCCACGAGGGCCATCGCCTTACTGCGTGCATCAGGGTCGGTGCTGACCTCCCGATGCACGTAAGCGCGAAACTCCGCTGCTGACTGGTACTCCGCACCGACGGCGTGTTGCAACTCGAGACCACTGACCTTCGCGACCGTCGCCTCGATCTCCTGGACATGTTCGAGGGCGTCGGCAGCTCGCTGCTTGTTGGATTTAATGCTGTGATCTCGGCAACCGAGCAGCAGCAAGGCTAGCCAGGCAATCCGTTGCGTCAGTCTCGCGCCGTCATGAGCTTCGCACTTCTGACGACGACGCGGTGCGCTGAAAAAACAACCCGGTCGGGATCGCGTCCCGCGCAGCCGTCGGTCGGTTGCCCATGTCTAGCAGCGTCGGCATCCGGGTCCCCACGATCTACCGTTGTTCGGCCGCGTGGGCAGCGAACACTTGTTCTAGTGTCTCGCTTTCGCCACCTTGGTCAATCCAGTGTAAAGCGCGTTGGGCATCGTCGCGTACATCCTGGTTCGGATCGTGCTCGGCCATGTACTGTAGAAGGCTGCGACTACTAGGTCGCGCTTGCATCTCCAGAATGCTCAACAACCCGGAGCGGATCTGTGGATCTGGATTGTCGAGACGCTCGACAATCTTGGCACCGAGGGTGCCGTCCGCGACGGCTGTCTTGAGCGCACGGGTGCAGCGCCAGGTGGCGTGCTGCAATACCCGCTGTCTTAGCCAGAGCAAAGCATTCAGCACGTGCTCTTTGATCTCGGCATTCTCACTCGTGGTCGTCGGCAGTCCGTCTTCCCACCGATAGTCTGGCGCGAGGACTTCGAGCATTCGTCCAAAAGCCTCGGGGGTACCGTCGGCCACCATAAAATCGATCTGCCTGGCGTGGGGGCCGGGATGCCACTCGCTCGCGAGTCGCAGGAATTGTGCGGCTTGGTCGGGGTACTCGGTCACTGCTTCGCTGACGGGCCGGAGTGACGGAATGAGGACCGTTGCGGCAATGCTGCTGGCAATTTCGGCAGGTGCGTACGCGCGACGGCCGCGAACGCACCCCGTATCCTTGTCGGCCATCATCGTCAGCAGCGCACCCCGGATCTCCGGTACATCGAATCGATTCGTATAGCGCTGCTCGAGTGCGCCGTTAAATTTTGGCGGCAGGACGACGTGGGCGCGGTCTAGATCTTCCATCGCCCAACATCGCGTCTGGCGGGCGATGGTCGGGTTGGGATCGCCATCAGATGCCAAGGTATCGTCCCAGTGGTAGGTCCCCGCTGCGATCCGGATGAGATCCGCCCAATCGTCGGGTTCACAGCCGGTCGCAATGTGATCGATCGAGGCATGTCGCTCCTGCAGAAGCCTCGCTCGGTCTTCGGGAGACAAGCTCGCTTTTTGGCAACCGACAAGCAGCGTGAGCGGAATCAGATAACGTGTGTGTCTCATCGGGTTCACAAAGGTGTACGGACGAGGTCGTGTTGTTCGCCATTGTCGGTTCGGAAATAATGAAATCCCTTGACGTAGACACCATCGCCATCGCTAGCCAGCATGAGTGTGCACCGCAAGAGAAATGTGTCGGCGAGCGTTGTCGGGCACCCCATGGCGACTCCGTAATCTCCATATGGCCCGTTGAAAGTGTTCGCAGTCTGCACGGGATTCGTGCTCCTCGTGAACCAACTGGCCTCCTGATCCGCGCTGCCCATCAAAGCCGTGACCAGACGGGCGATCGCATCCGGTCGATTGCCCCAGGACGTTGCATCGCGATCGAGCCTTCTACGACGCTCGTCGAGCTTGCTGAGCGCTTCGTCGACGCCCGCAAGTCCGAGCAAGTTCCACTCGTACCGGCACTGGTGGATGAAGAGGTCCGGTCGCCTCAAGGTCACAAGCTCCCCTGCAGCTTTGAGCTCGGTCTTCGCGTTCTTCCATGCCGCAGGGTTCGTGTCCTTGTTCGCCGCGGTCGGCGTCGCTGCTCGTTGCAACACCCATTCTTGAAGCAACTGGTCGCGTAGCGATCGATCAGCCGGATCCTTTGCCACAGGCAATGCTGTGGATTCCTGCGCCGCCCACGTGTGCCACTGGTCGAGGTCAGCCGCGGTTTCAGTCTGCTGAATGCGTAACTCCGCGACGGAAGCGGCATCCTCGATGATGTGATTGGCCCGATCGCGGTACGCATTGATTTCGCCTCCCTTGGCGACGCTCGCACTTGCGACGCCATCGGCGGTTTCGGCCAGCCTTGCGTCTGTCGAGGGCTGCTTCTCTCCACCGAAGTTGTCCGCAAAGAAGTCGACGAGGATCTCGATTGCCTTCTTGGCGACGAGCTTCAGCGCAAAGTTTTCCACTCCGGCGCTCTGCTCGATTCCCTTCGAAAGTCCGTACTTGACGTACTGCATCAGCTTGTCGGTTCGATAGAGGGTGTAGTCGCCCCCGGTTCTTCCGACGAACTCCTCCCAGTTGTCGCGGCTCCAATCAGCCGCGAGTTGGTTGCGCTTTTCGGCGGAACGCGCCCAATCACGCACCGCCTTCGCGGCAGGAGCACGCTGGGCTCGCAACGGGTCAACATGCCTTGCACTGTCGACTAACGCCGCCTGCCGGTCTTGGTCCTGAATTCGATCTTCGGACGTCCATCCCGGACTTTCGATGGCGTCTCCCTCAACCGTGAAGTCGCCTTCAGCGCCAACTTGTCCAGCATCTGCGATCAGCTGAAACTTCTGTTGTTGGCGAGCCGCACGAGACGGTTTGAACCGGACCTCGATCTGCGTCTGCTCCCCTGGCTCGATCAGTATGCTCCTGGGCTGCGCAATGAAGAAATCACGAAACGGATCGGCATCGATCGGAGCGACATTGTCGAGCACCAGGCTCCTTGTGTCGTTGTTCACAACCGCGATCGACCGCGATGCTAACGCGCCGATCTGCGTCCTCGGAAATCGCGCCGACCGGGGCACTGCGGCTAACAGCGGATCAACGCGAGGTGCCGGAGATGGATTCCGAGGCTGCTCTTGAGTCGTTGGGTGCGCTCGCGGTTTTTCTGCATATTCCGGCATCGAGACCGCTTATCGGTCATGGGCTGAACGGGTTGCGCGAAAAGATGTAAGGCGGCGGATCGCTGGCTCATTAGGCTCGGAGGTAGGCCGGTGTGCCTCACGCGATCAGCGGCGCATACCCGGGCGTCCGAAGCGGCACGGTCGCCTGCTGCTGCCCCAGCACCAGCCGTGCACCGTGCACGCCATGTACGAACACGCACGAGGTCGCCCCGAGCGCCATGTCGGTGACGGTCTCGTCACTCGCGAGCTCGAGCATCTCCCGGAGTGCGAGCCGAGTCGCCAGGTAAACGCCGCGCGGCGTCGCGATCAGCGCGTCGTCCGTGTGCGCTCCCAGCACGACGTCGATCGCGACCACATCGGCGAGCTCGGCGGTCGCCACGATCACCATGCCGCGCCGCAGATCGACACGGAACAGGTCGCACCGCCGCGGTCCCGGCGGCGGCGACATGCCGGTGACCCACAACGTGTCGTTGCGGTGCCCCACGATCTGCGGCTCGACGCAAGGCATCGCGATCGTGCGCCGGTACACGAGATTCGCGCGTTCGAGGAGGTACAGGTTCGAGCGCAGATCGCGCTGGACCGTGACGGCGATGCGCTGCTCGAGCACCGCTACATCGCACGGTCGCTCGTCGTGCTCCCACGGCCGGGTCTCGCTACGATCCCAGCGGCCACCGAGCTCGATCTCGTGCAGAGCGAGGCCACCGCGACCCTCCGCGAGCGCGAACACTGTATCGTGATCGGCGTCGATCGAGCGCACCGCCCCGAGCACCGGGCCCTCGTTGATGCCTTTCCCGTGCACCAAGAACAAACGCGTGTGAGCGCTCGTCGCGCCACCCAGCGAGTCGCTGATCAACGCGCCGTGGCGATACACGTTGTGCACTCGTCGCTCGGCACCGACGTCCGGCGGCGGGATGTCGAGCCGCTTGTCATCGACGAGGAACGCCAGACGATCCTCGCTTCGCCGGATCTCGGCTCCGTCGTGTCGGAGCTCGATCCGCTCCGTCGTAGTGAGTAGCTCGCCGTGGTGCAAGGACAGGATCTGGTCGTCGGCATCGAGCCACGACAGCCGTGCAGCTCCGAGCAACGGAAGCGTCTCGGGAGCATCCGCGATCTTGACCGTTCGTGGTGGCTCGGCGCTCGCTGCCGGTGCTGGTGCCGGACCCCGCACCGCGCGCTCGAGCTCCAGCCATTCGGTCCAGGTGTGCAACGTCTCGAGTCTGGGATCCGCCCCCTCGATCTCGATCAGGCACCCCGACTCGCTACCCTCTTGGCGCCAGGCCAACCGCAGGTCTCCCACGAGGTTCGCGACGCGCGTGGCGTTGCCTTCGAAGTCGAAGCCGATCGCGAGCGCGCTCGGCGTCGAGTCAATGACCGGCTCGAAGGAGCCGCCGATGGATTCGGTCACGAGATGGATCAGATGCGGGTGCGCGTCGGCCTCGATCCGGAACGAGACGTACACGCGCCAGCGCAGGCTGCTGCTGATCTTGCCGAGGACCGATCCGCGCGCCGCTTCATCGGGCTCGAGCTCCCCGTTGCGGATCTGGAGTGCTCCGCCATCCGGCACCGCCGTCACGGAGATCTCGATGCTGGGGAACTCGCGCGACAGCCGAAGTAACGCGCTGACGTGCCGCGCGACCTCGGCTTCGGGGCTTTCGAGCTCGACACCACCGACGAAGCTCACCGCGGACCTCTCTAGCGCCGGTGCCACCCCGAGCCCCAGACCGGGGACCCGCTCGGTGAGCATCGCCACCGTGAGCGGCTGTCCGCACGGCGCGACTACCACCTCCAATCTCATCGCGCGATGCTGCCTGGAGCCTTGGATCGTCGCAAGCCGCCCGTCTTTTCATTCCTGCACGACGCGTCGGTTCAGTAGACAGAACTGGTTCAACAGAGATTTCGCGTGAGCGCGAAGAGCACCCCGGGGTTCGTTGCGCTGTCGACCTCGCGACCACCCAGTGGCTGACGAGCCGCATGCACCATGCTGTTCGCCGTGACGCTGATCGGCGCGTTGCTCGTCGGGCACGATCGTAGAGCTCTCGCCCGTCTCGGCACCCGGCGTGAGGCCCCAGACCGCATGCTCGTCGTCGACTTTGCCAAATGCGTAGATGGGCTCGACGTTCGGGTCGGTCGCCGCCTCGATCAGCTCGTGACGGAGCGACGAGGTGAGCTCTGCGAGCTGGTTCATGCCCGAGCCGCAGCGCGGGATCAGAGCGAACACGATGTGCTCGCCGTGGGGCCGACCCGCTCGTCGTGATACGCGCCGTAGGCCTGGCAGCTGTCTCCCAGGTCGAGTGCAGCACGGCATCGGCAGGCAGGAACACGGTCCCGATCGCAAACGCCGACAATAGGCGTCCCCCGCTCCGCGTGCACGCTGATATGATGGGTCGGTGTCTCGTGCAGCGACGCTCGTCCTCCTTGCGGCGGCGAGCTGCGGGCGCCTGGGATTCTCCAGTACCGGCGATGCCGGAGGCGCCGCCGCCGACGGCGCGAGTGGCGATGGCAGCGTGGACGGCGGGCTGCCGTTCAACATCGTGTTCGTCACATCGACGACCCACGCCGGCGATCTCGGCGGCCTCGCCGGCGCCGATGCGATCTGCCAGGGGCTCGCGGCGGCGGCCGGGCTCGGCGGAACGTATGTCGCGTGGCTGTCGACGTCCACGGTGTCCGCGAACTCGCGGCTTGGATCGGCCCGCGGCTGGACACGCCCCGACGGACGCCCCGTTTTCGATCAACAGCAAGACATCGCGCAAGGCCACCTGCTGTATCCGCCGCGCCTCGACGAGACCGGCGCCGACGTGGGACAGCAAACGATCACGACGGCCACTCGTAATGGGCTGCTCTCGGCGACGGGGACCACGTGTGGCGACTGGACGCTCGCCGACATGCAGTTCGTCGACGTTGGCGACTCGTCGGCCGCCACCCAGGCCTTTGCCTTCACCGGGAATGTCGCGAGATGCGCGACCCTACGGCGGTTCTACTGCTTCGGGATCGACCGCAGCAACCCGATCGTCGTCTCGGCGCAGGCCGGCCGCAAGGCGTTCGTCAGCCAGGGCGGGCTGGATGGGACGAACGGACCTGCCGCTGCCGATGCCATGTGCGCGAGCGAAGCGCTTGCAGCCGGGCGCACCGGAAGCTTCAAGGCGCTGATGGCAACGACGACAGCCACGGCGGCTTCCCGGTTCTCGACCGCACTCGGCCCGTGGTCTCGCTTCGACGGCGTGTTGCTTTCGGATACCGCCGCCGAACTGTTCACGGCGCCGTACTGGCACACCGCGCTCTCGGTCGACGCGCAGGGCGGCGGCTTTTATGCCTCGTCCGGGGTGTGGACCGGCGCCGCGACACCGACGGCGCTCGGCACGAACGCGAGTACCTGCAACAATTGGTCGACGCCAAGCAGCGCGGCGACAGGGCTCACGGGGGCCACGGACGACTCGAAGACCTCGCGCTCGTTCGCCTTTGGGAACGGCCAGTGCTCGCAGACCTACCGCGCGTACTGTTTGGAAGAGTGACGGACTGAAGCAGGGGAGACGCGAGGAAAACTACCTAACCACCTGCGATCTTGCAGTGTCGTCCGGAACTAGTGACCAGCGCTTGTATCACCGAGGAGAAGAACCTCGGAACAACGAGTCCGCTTGCCGACCACGTGTTCGGCACGCCTCGGCGGGCGATCACGCTCGGGTCCTACGACATGGATAGAGCGATGGCGGTCGCGATGGATCCGGCTGGTAGCGTGATCGCAGCCGGCGACTCTGCAGGAGCGGTCGATTTTGGCAGTGGTCCTCTCTGATGATCCGGACCGGGGTTAGTTGAGATGTCCGCGCCGTCGGCCGATCATCGCTAGCCCGACTCGGGAGAAGACCCGACCCGGGTTTGTCACGTAAGCCGTGGACCCGTGAGCAATACAACGGGACGAGGTGGCTCGATCGATCTTCTGCGACGGGATCCGATCGATCCGATCGGATGCTCCTGCCCTTTCCCGAGCTATCTCGGCGTATCGCGCGATTTCATGCGACTGGGCGCTTCTCGGTGGCTCAACATCACTCTAACCCTCACATCAGAGAAGCCTATGAATCGCATGGTCAGCCTCCACTCGTTCGTTCTCGCCGTTCTTCTCCTATTCGCGTCGTTCAGTTGCAAAGGCAAGGTAGTGATGGCGTAGGAGCCTCATCCAGAGCCTCAAGCCATGGGACCGGTTCGTCGGCTGCTCAAGCTGCGCATGCAGCGACGCCGACGACATCAACCGGAGACGCCGTCGCGCAGCCCGCGGCAAGCGCCGGCACAGGCAAGCTCGACGGCACCGCGCTGACGACAGTGCGCTGTCGGATCAGCGGGCTGGGCTCGGAGTTCAAGCGCTCGTTGCAGGTTGACGCGCATGGCACGATTTACGTGTTCGACGACTCCCGACATCCGCACAAGATTGTCGCGGGCACCGGGCCCTGTGGTCTCACATCGGGCGGCGATGTAGCGGGGGACAGCTTCGCATTCGCCGCCGACGGATCGGTCGTCGCGGCAGCCTTGAATGGCGCCGAGGAGTCGTGCAAGGCCCGGCACTTCCAAACGTTCGACTGGCGCGGTGCAGTGGCCAGTGGGCTCGCGTATCACGTCGACGGCGGTCAACTCGCCGTCGATGACCTCGTTGCGAAGCCGTGCACGTCGCGGCCATTCAGTAAGGATCTACCCCAGGGCCGGATCTCCCAGGTTTCGGCGAACGCCGCCGAAGTGCTGCTGGTCGATTTCCACGCCAGCGGCAACGCCGAGAACGCGGTGTGGCGCTACAAGCCAGACGGCACGCTGATCGACAAGGTGGGTCTCAAGCCTGGCGGCACCGATCTCGGCTGGATCGGTGTGGCGTCCCCATGCGCAGACGGTGTGTGCGCCGAGGACAGCGGAGTCCTGTTCGTGTACGACCATGCGGGCAAGCGGATAGCCACACATCCGATCAAGACGGGGCTCGGCGTAGATGTGAAATGGGGTGAGATCGTGGATCTCGTCGAGGTCGGCAGGCACTCGCTCTACGCCCTCATTAACTACTCGACGCCAAACGATGACAAGGGCGCGGACTTGGTCCGCATCGACGGTATCTACGCGAAGTAGCTCGTTCGGCCTCGGTGAGAGCCCGGCGAGAAATCCGACCGCTGTTCCCCCATGTGCCAGGGTAGTTGCCGCTTCGAGACTTACCGGGACCGGGGCCGCGGGGACCGGAACGGTCACCGTCGCATCGATCGAAGGCGACGCTTTCATTGGCTCGTTCGACGCGTATATCGATCTCGACGGCGGAGGTGAGGTCACCGGCACGTTCGCTCCGCAGAACTGCCCTGGCCTCAAGAACGCTCCAGTTCGCGCCGCCGACCTGTCAGCCGATGTGACGTCACCTCCGGGGCGTGGAGAAGATCTTGCCGCCGCGGCTCAGCGTCTGCTCTGCCTCAGAGATCGAACCCGAAAGCGCGGAATCGATCGACTTTTCGCGGCTGCAGAAGATCCGCACCCAATTCATTTCTTTCGTTTCTTCGCCTTGTCCGACCAGCCGGCGCACTCGCCGGCGAGCTTGATCATGCGGCCTTCGAGGTTCGCCACGTAGGCAAACTGTTGCACGCACTCGGCGGTCGTCATCTGCATGGTCATCGCATTCGCTTTCCCTGCTTGCACGATGTCGCGGGCTTTGGCGTACGCCATGAGTGCGCGCGCGTTGTCCGCAAGGGAGCGCTCTCGCACGTTGCCCTCGCTCAAGAACCCTGGCTCGACACAGACCTTCAGCGCGTCGCTCGCGCTGCGCTGCAACTTTCCGTCGCGCGCTGGCCATTCATTGTCGACGTCTTTCGCATCGGCAGTCCCGATGAGCCTTGTCGTTTCAGCGAGCAGCGCGTCGCGGCTTTCGAGCGACGCCTTGCACTTCGCCGATGGTGGCCCGAGCGCGTCGACGAGTACGGTCCTGCAATCGGTGACGCATTGCTTGAGAAACCCATTCGCGCGACCTTCGTACGGAAGCAGGCCTTCCAGACAGCTGGCGCTCACGCTTCGCAGGCTCTGCTTGTCGACGTCCACCGAGACGAACGGCTTTTTCTTGTCGGTAAAATTGGCCGCGAGCTTGCGGGATTGTTGACACGTCGTGGCGAGCTCGACCGTGTGCCTCGCGCCTTTGTCCCATGCGCGAGCTTCATTCGGATCGTAGGCGGTCTTGCATGCGCCCGATGCCTTGCGGTCGGCGGTCTGCACGTCGCCGAACAGATCTTCGATCGCGTTGTCCTGCAGCTTCGGATCGCCGATCGCGGCCACTACGGCCGCGCGCTTCTGAGCCACGCCTTTCTGCGCGTCTTTGCAGGGATCGGCATCGGCGGCGGCACTGACCGAGAGGACCAAGCATATTGAAAAGATTGACTTCATTCGAGATTCCTTTTGGAAAGACCAGACGTGATCACGAGCCGCGAGCTAGCCGGCGGTCGCACAAAATCGACCGTGATCGTAGAGTGGGCGGCGGACGGGCGGCGTGGACTCATCTGGAGGACCACAGGTTCTCCCCGTTTCCCGGATCGTTCCGGCCGGATCGTTCCAGATCTTCCCCGTCAACCCCGGTCGGAGGGAGCCCGGGCTCATGTCCGGCGTCCGACGTCGGACCTGTAGTCGATTAATAGCCGTCGGACCTTCGAGTACCCGTCTCGCGGACCATAGAATTGCCTGGTGGAGATCTCTATTCAGAAAGAACTGGCCGCGCTGACCGACCGTCGCGAGCCATGGGTGCACGCGCTGGCGTTTGATCCGGCGGGTGCGCACCTCGCCATCGCCGTCCCCGGACGGGTGTTCGTCCACGACCTGCGCACCGGCGCTCGGCGCTCCGCGCACCGCATCGTGCTCCACGCAAACAATCCGAAGCTAGGAATGCCGCGCGAAGTGGCGCTCGGCGCGGGCGGGCGAGATCTGGTGGTGGCGGTGTCCGTGCCCGACGAGCACGGGCTGGCGCGCGACAACCGGCGCACCGTGCAGCTGTTCCGCGCGTCCGATGTGGAGCCTCACACCGTGCTGCCCCAGGGTCCGGCCGGCGCGCTGGCCACGGCATGGGCGCTCGGTGCGGACGGGACGCGATTACTGGTGGCGACGGACAGGGGCCAGGTCTCCGTGATGGACCTGGCGACGATGACCGTGGGCTCGTCACTTCAGGTTCCCGACGAGTGCTGGCAGCCGGGCCATGTTGCGGCCGTCGCGCTCGGCCACGATGGCGCGAGAATCGGCATCGGAGCGATTTCCTCCGCCGAGGACGATCCGGAGTCGGGTGATCAGTACGAGATGTGGCTATGCGCGTATTCCGACGGCGAGCCGCTGCGATCGTTCCGTCAGGAGCGCACGTCCTACGTGGACTTTCTCCAGCTGGCGTTCAGCGCCGACGACGCTCGATTGGTGGTGGCGGGAGAGATGCCGTCCTGTGGTGTCGGCACGTTGCCCCTGAAGGGTAAAGGTCCGTTCGCGTGCGTGAAAGCTCGTGCCGGAAGCAGTGCGCCGCTGTGGCTCGACACGATGGCGAGCGCGTGGCGTGGCTTGGAGAGAAAGACACAGCGAAGGGCACCGTGCAGCGCTGGCTCGAGGTGCAGAAGGTCGGCAGCAAGGGCGCGGCTCGCAAGACGAGCATCCCCGAGGCGCAAGCATGGGCGATCAGCGCCGACGTTAAGCGTTTCGCATACGCCGCAGACGACCGGGTGAGCGTCGGAGACCTCGACTGACGCGTCGTGCGTCAGTCGCTGCGCTCGCTCGTCGCCCCCGCCCCGGCGCGCGCTCATTATAGATGCGACCGGCTATCGACTCGCGGCTCCTTCCCTCCGTGATGCCTTCGAGATCGATGAACCGTGGATCCTGTTGTTCAGGACCTGCGAGAACCAGGTGCCAAAGCCGACATCGTTGATCTAGAGCATTCAAGGAATCGCCATGGACAACAACACGATCGTTAACGCCACCCAGCCGATCGATGATCCGGAGATCGAGAATGGCATCCCGCCGGGCGCGGTCGGGCGCCTGGGCCGGCCCTATGGCGGTGGCGTCGGAAAGCGCCACGATGAGCAGTCGTGGTTCGCGCTTGCGCCGGACGGGCAGCTCGTAGCGACCGGTCACCGCGACGGCGCCGCGCGTTTGTGGGATCTCGCGACCGGCAAGGTCACGCACATTCTTCGCCACGCGGTGCGGTCGTCGCAGATGTTCATGAAGGTCGCATTCGCGTTGGACGGCGAGCGGATCGCGACCACCCTCCAAACGAGCGTCTGCGTCTGGACGCGTGGCGGCACGAAGCTGCTGACGCTGGAAGTCGAGGCCACCGACATCGCGTTTGCACAGGATGGCCGCCTCATCGCGTTCACCCGAGAGCTGATCCGCGCCTTCGACGTCGATGGCCGGGAGTCGTGGAGATGGCAGACGCCCACGCAGACGCAGCTTGCTGCGATTCATCCAGATGGCGAGACTTGTGTGGCGCTCGACCGGGACGGCACCGGCCTGCTGCGTCAGATCGGAAGTGTGCGGCCCATCAAGATCGCCGCATCGGGCCTGCAATCAATCGCGTTCGGTCCTGACCGCAAGCTAGTGGTCGCCGCCGACGAGCCCTGGTTGTCGGCGTGGAAGTTGTCAGCAGAGGCCGTCATGCGCTGCGAGCTGCCGCCGGAGTCGGAGCGACCGAACAGCGTTGCGCTCGCACCCGACGGCCAGCACTACGCGGTCTCGGCGCGGACCGAGAGCGCGATCGTCGATATGAACACCGGCGTGAGGCGCGCGCTTCGATCGGGACAGCGCGGCCGTTCGCTCGATCAACTGACCTGGGCTGCTGGCGGGCGTGTGATCGGCGGGTGGAACGACGCGCAGTTGCAGCTGTGGGACTCCGCCACCGGTTTGGATCTCCGTACCCGCACGGGACCCGGCGGCCGCGTCAACGCCGCGGCGAGCTCCGAGGACGGACAGGTCATCGCCACCGCCAGAGCATCCGACGACACTCACGAGGTCGAGCTCTGGCATGCCGAACAGCCCGACGCTCCGCGAGCTCGTTTGCCCGTGGGCGACAAGGCCGTCCTCGAGATCGCGCTCAGTCGCGACGGCCGCACGCTCGTGGTGACGACCACAGCGAGCGCGCTCCAGTACTGGGACACGCAGTCGGCAACCCGGCGTCACACCGAAGACATCGCTGGCGGCATCACCGCGCCCACGTTCTGTCGAGATGGCACGCTCGTCGCGATCGCGAACCAAGCCGTTGTCCAGCTCCGGGACCCGGCGTCTGGCGCACTGGTAACG
>JAQBQF010000060.1 GCA_028287115.1 Myxococcales bacterium | reverse complement strand
GCAGCCCCGCGACAAACAGCGCGAGCATGATCGGGACAGCGAGCCGCACGCGACTCACGTTCTTCTTATCTATCAGCGCCGCGAGCGCGAGGATGCCGCCCTCGCCCCGGTTGTCGGCACGCATGATGAAGATCAGATACTTGATGACGACGACGAGCGTCAGCGCCCAGAAGAATAGCGACACCACGCCGAGGACGTTCTCGTGCGTCGGCGCGACGGTGACGTGCTCGGTCGAGTTCGTCAGGCATTCGCGCATCGCGTAGAGCGGTGACGTTCCGATGTCACCGTAGACGACGCCGAGCGCACCGAGCGAGAGCCAGGCGAGCTCCTTCTTGCTACGCGGGCCATGGCCGCGCGACGGGTGCGACGAGGTCCCGCGCGACTGGGTCGGATCCGACCGGGTAGCGGTTTCAGTCATCGGCGGCCAACGGGCCAGGACCCAAGTACCACGGAGGGATCCCCGGATCCATTCACCGGGAAGGCATGGAAACACCCGGTTCCAATGGGGAGGGACCAGCTGTTGACAGGATTGTAAAGCCTCGGTAGCACGGGACGGTAGTGGCAGGTCTTGGTCGGATTTGGTTCGTGATCGCGCTCGTCGCAATGGCGCTGTCATGCGACCGATTGTCGCCGCAGGTCACCGCCGCTGAGAATCACGATGACGGCACGGGTCCGATCGTGATTGGCCACTTCGGTTCGATGACCGGAGCGGAGGCGACGTTCGGCCAATCGACCGACAAAGGCGTCCGGCTCGCGATGGACGAGCGCAACATTCAGGGCGGCGTCAAGGGCCGCATGATCGAGCTCGTCACGATCGACGACGCGGGCAAGTCGCAGGAGGCCGGCACCGCCGTCACGCGCCTGATCACCGAGCATCACGTCAAGGCGATCCTCGGCGAGGTCGCGTCGAGCCTGTCGAAAGCCGGCGGCGCCGTCGCGCAGAAATATCGCGTGCCGATGATCTCGCCGTCGTCGACGAACGAGAGCGTGACGCTGATCGGCAACATGATCTTTCGCGTGTGCTTTATCGACGGCTTTCAGGGCTACGTCGTCGCGAAGTTCGCGCGCGACAGCCTGCATGCCAACCGCGTCGGCGTGCTCTATGATCAACAGCAAGCGTATTCGAAGGGCCTCGCGAAGGAGTTCGATCACGCGTTCCGCGCGCTCGGCGGCACGATCACGACGAGCCAGGCCTATACCGGCGGCGACGTCGATCTCTCGGCACAGCTCCAGTCGCTGAAGGACACGAATCCCGAGGCGATCTTCCTGCCGGGCTACTACACCGACGCCGGCAACATCGCGCGCCAGGCGCGCAAGCTCGGCATCACCGTGCCGCTGCTCGGCGGCGACGGTTGGGATTCCGAGAAGCTGACCGAGATCGGCGGCGACGCGATCGAAGGCAGCTACTACGCGAATCACTACTCGTTCGAAGACACGCGGCCCGCCGTGCAGAACTTCGTCGCGAAATACCAGAAACGTTATGGCGCGGTGCCCGATGGGCTCGCGGCGCTCGGTTACGACGCGGCTCTCGTGCTGTTCGACGCGATGGATCGCGCGAAGTCGCTCAACGGCGGCGACCTCGCCGAGGCGATCGCGCAGACCAAGGGCTTCCCGGCGGTCACCGGTGTGATCACGCTCGACAAGAACCGCAACCCGGTCAAGTCCGCGGTGATGCTCGTCGTCAAGAACGGCAAGCCGCACTATTTCGGGACGGTCGATCCGCCGACGCAGCCGCTGCCCGAGATCAAAGACGTCGAGGATACGGGTGGTGGCGAGGCGTCGATGCTGACGAAGCTGCTGCAGACGCTCGTCAACAGCCTCGCCCTCGGCGCGCTGTACGCGCTGATCGCGCTCGGCTACACGCTCGTCTACGGCGTGCTTCGGTTCATCAACTTCGCGCACTCCGACGTGTTCACGTTCGGCGCGTGGATCTCGTTTACGTTTGCGAATTGGTTTGGTTGGGCGAAGGCTGCGCCGGGGTACGGGCTGCCCCTGATCCTCGTGCTCGCGATGGTGACGTGCTCGGCGCTCGGCGTGACGATCGAACGGCTCGCGTATCGGCCGCTGCGCCGCGCTCCACGCCTCAACGTGTTGATCACCGCGATCGGCGTGTCGCTGCTGCTGCAGAACACCGGCACGCTGCCATGGGCGTTCGGGCCAAACCCGCAGCACATGGCGCCGCTCGTCGCGGACAAGTCGCTCGCGACGATCGCGGGTGTTCACCTGCGGCTCGTCGACATGGTCGTGCTCGCCCTGGCGCTCGTGCTCGTCGGTGCACTGCAATTCCTGGTCTATCGAACCAAGCTAGGTCGCGCGATGCGCGCGGTCTCGTTCGACGAGCGCGTGGCGGCCCTGATGGGCGTCAACGTCAACCGCGTCGTCACGATCACGTTCGCGGTCGGATCGGCACTCGCCGCCGCCGGTGGGCTCCTGTTCGCGCTCAAGTACGAGGCGCTGCAGATCACGGCCGGCTCGCAATGGGTGCTGCTCGGCCTCACGGCCTTTGTCGCGGCGGTCGTCGGTGGCATCGGCGACGTCCGAGGTGCCGCCGTCGGCGCGCTGCTGATCGCCGCGGTGCAGGAGTTCGGGGCGGCGTATCTGTCGACCCAGCTCCGCGATGTCTACGTGTTCACGATCCTGATCATCGTCTTGCTCGTGAAGCCGAGTGGTCTCTTCGGCCGCGCGGTGGTGGAGAAGGTATGACCGAGCGCAACCGATCGAAATCTGGTCCGCGGCGAAGCGAGGATAAGCTTCTCCTCGGCGCGAGAGAATCCGCCGAATGAAGCGCGTGGCAGAGCGGGTCGCGAAGTATCGCGTGGGCGGCGCGACGGCGGGCTTCCGCTCGATCTATCCGCTCGCGATCGGCCTTGTGATCGCGTGGTTCCTCCAGCAGATCCTCGCGCCCGTGATCGGGCCGTTCCCGGCGAAGATGGTGCTCGATATCGGGATCGCGATCGTGCTCGCGTCCTCGCTCAACATCGTCAATGGATTTGGCGGCCAGTTCTCGATCGGTCACGCGGGCTTCATGATGGTCGGCGGCTACGCGGCCGCGTGGCTGACGTATTACGGCTCGATCCAGCTGTGGGGCTCCGCCGAGATCCACGGCGACTTCCTCGGCGCGGGCGACTGGCTGTTCCTCGGTGCTTGCGTGCTCGGTGGTGTGCTCGCCGCGGTCGCGGGCCTCGTCGTCGGGCTGCCGTCGCTGCGGCTTCGCGGCGATTATCTCGCGATCGTCACGCTCGGCTTTGGCGAGATCGTGCGCGTCCTCGCGCAGCGCTCGGGCGACGTGCTGTACCCGGACGATGCGAAGGCCGAAGGGCTCGCCGGTACGGTGACAAATCTCGGCGGTAGCCTCGGGTTCGGCGGCCTGCCGACGTACACGCGCATCTTCTACGTCTACATGTTCGTCGCGATCGTCCTGATCGCGGCCTATCGGCTGAAGACCTCGTCGAAGGGGCGGCAGCTGCTCGCCGTCCGCGAGAACGAGATCGCGGCGGAGGCGATGGGCGTCAATACGGCGCGCGTCAAGGTCAGCTCGTTCGTGATGGCCGCGTTCTTCGCCGGCATCGGCGGCGCGCTGTTCGCGCACGAGCTCGGAACGACGCTCAATCCGCGCGAGCTCGGTTTTCAGAAATCGATCGACCTCGTGATCATGGTCGTGCTCGGCGGCATGGGCTCGATCAGCGGCGTCGTGCTCGCGGCGATCGGCCTCACGATCATGCCCGAGCTATTCCGCAGCTTCTCGGACTACCGGATGCCGATCTACGCGCTCGCGCTGATCATCGTGATGATCGTGCGCCCGCAGGGCCTGTTCGGGATCAAGGAGCTGTGGGATCTGCCGTGGTGGCGGCGCTACGTGATTCCGGCGTGGCGCAAGATCGCCTCGGGATGGCTGATCCCCGAGCACGAGGCACAGCTGCCGTCGGCGGTGGCGCGCGAGGCTTCGTCCGAGCGCGCGGGTGGGAATCTGGCGAAGCCGACAGACGACACGGATCCATCCAAGCCGGAGGACAAGTCGTGAGCGGAGGCCATGCCCTCGAGGCTCGCAAGCTGTCGCTCGCGTTCGGCGGCCTCAAGGCGGTTTCGGAGTTTTCGCTCGCGGTTCCCGACAAGGGCCTGTGTGGCCTGATCGGCCCGAACGGCGCGGGCAAGACGACCGTGTTCAACCTGCTCACCGGCGTGTATCGCCCCGACAGCGGCGAGGTCAGGCTCGGCAACGAGCGGATCGATGGCAAGAAGCCGTCGAAGATCGCGCACGCGGGGCTCGCACGGACGTTTCAGAATATTCGGCTGTTCGGCGAGCTCTCGGTCCTCGACAACGTGCGCACCGCCGCCGGTGTTCGCGCGAAGAGCGGCCTGTTCCGGAGCCTGTTGCGCACACCGCTGTATCTCGCCGAGGAGCAGGCGATCATCGAGCGCTCGCTCGATCTGCTCGACATGCTCGGCATCGCGCACCGTGCCGGCGAGCAGGCGAAGAGCCTGCCGTATGGCGATCAGCGCAGGCTCGAGATCGCGCGCGCGCTCGCGACCGAGCCGCAAGTCCTCCTCCTCGACGAGCCGGTTGCCGGCATGAACTCGCAGGAGAAGCACGAGATGCGCGGCCTGATCCAGGCGCTGCGCGAGAAGTTCGGGGTCGCGATCCTCTTGATCGAGCACGACATGGGGCTCGTCATGGACATCTGCGAGCACATCACGGTGCTCGATCACGGCGTCACGATCGCAGCGGGGAAGCCGTCGCAGATCCAGCAAGATCCGAAGGTCATCGAGGCGTATCTCGGCGTGCCTGAAGATCACGCGGAGGCCGGCTAATGGCGCTCCTCGAAGTCAAAGACCTCGACGTCCACTACGGCGGCATCCACGCGCTCAAAGGCGTGAGCTTCTCGGTCGATCAAGGGCAGGTCGTCACGCTGATCGGCGCGAACGGCGCCGGCAAGACGACGACCCTGCGTGCGATCTCCGGCCTCGTGCGGCCGTCGCGCGGCAGCGTGAGCTTTCTCGGCAAGTCGATCACGAACACACCGCCGCACGAGATCGTCGCGCTCGGGCTGTCGCAGGTTCCGGAAGGCCGCGGCATCTTCGCGAACCTCACGGTCGACGAGAATCTCCAGATCGGCGCGTTCCTGCGTAACGACAGCGCGGGCATCGCCAAGGATCGCAAGCGCGCGTTCGAGCTGTTCCCGATTCTCGAGCAGCGGCTGGCCCAGAGCGCCGGCACGCTGTCGGGTGGCGAGCAGCAGATGCTCGCGATCGCGCGCGCGCTGATGGCGCGGCCCAAGCTGCTGCTCCTCGACGAGCCGTCGCTCGGTCTCGCACCGCAGATCGTCCAGGTGATCTTCAAGATCGTGAAGACGATCGTCGCCGAGGGAACGACGATCCTGCTCGTCGAACAGAACGCGCACATGGCGCTCGCCGTCGCGCAGACCGGTCACGTCCTCGAGGTCGGCACGCTCGTCACCTCCGGTCCGGCGGCCGAGCTCGCGCGCGACGACAAGATTCGCAAGGCGTATCTCGGCGTTCACTAACAAGCAGCAACTGATTGTTGCGGCTCCGGCGCTTGCCGCACGGGAGTGAGCTCGCGCATCATCCCGCGCATGAAGCTGTTCGCCTGTGTTTCGTACTTCGCTCCACTCGTTCTTTGCGCCGCCTGCGGATCGAAGTCGCCGGCGACCACGACCACGACTCCTACGCCGACCGCTACGGTCGTGCTGCCGGATGTCGCGTTCGACAAGCTCGATCACGATCAGCGGATCGAGTTCATGAAGCAGAAGGTCATGCCGGCGATGGAGCCGCTGTTCAAGCAGCACGACGCGAAGATGTTCGCCGACTTCGGCTGCAAGACCTGCCACGGCAAGGGCGCCGAGACCGGTCACTTCGACATGCCGAATGCCGAGCTTCCCAAGTTGGACATCGCCGACATGAGCAAGTTCAAGAAGGAAGATCTCGAGTGGATGGCCAAGGACATCAAGCCCACGATGGCCAAGCTCGTCCAGCAAGCGGAATGGACGCCCGACAACCCGAAGGGTTTCGGCTGCGCCGAGTGCCACACGCTCGTCCAGCCGCCGAAGTAAGCATTCATCCCAGCGCTGCGAGCTGGTCAGGTGCATGACCCCTACTGCGCTGTGGCGGTGACGCTCACCGTCGCGATTCCGGTCGCGTAACTGCTGTGTTTCGAGGAGAAGTCCTCGCAGCTCTAGGGGCATGCCCGTTGCAACACTCCCGATCATAAACACCTCACGGGAGAGTTGTTATGCCAAACGACCGCAAAAACATGAATCAAGATCAGAAGTCGAGAAATCCGCAGCAGCAAAAGCCGCAAGCAGATCGCGAACAGCAGGGCGGACAGACGGGCATGGCGCACCAGGGAAATCGCGATCAGCAAGGCAACCGCGCGCAGCAGAGCCCGCAGCAGGGCAACCGCGAACAGCAAGGTGCTCGCGGGCAGGGCGCGCCGCAGGGCGGCCAAGGCAACCGCGATCAGATGAGCCAGGGTCGCCAAGGCAAGAACCTGGGCAACAAGGGCTCGATCAACTTCGACAACGAAGGCAGCCAGCAGAAGGTCGGCAACGACAAGCTGATCGACAAGGACGAAGAGGTCGAGCGAGGAAACGATCTCGACGACGTGTCCGGTGAGATCACCGAGCGCAATCCGCGCCAGGGCAACACGGACGTCGAAAAAGATCGTCGCTAGACGACCTACGAGACACGGCCAGCGGAGGCGAGGGAAACCTGGCCTCCGCTGTTTCGGTTAGCGCGCCATCTAAGAGTCTTAAGACGCTCGTCGCCCCACCGGGTGCTAAGCTCGCCTTCTCTTGAAGTCGCATGATCTAGCCGCCCACGTCCATCACGAGGACGAGGACGAGCACAATCGAGCCGGTGAACGGCGCACGCGGATCGTCGTAGGCCTCACCGCGGTCATGATGGTCGGCGAGCTGATCGTCGGCTGGATGACCGGCTCGATGGCGCTGACCGCTGATGGCTGGCACATGGGCACGCACGTCGGCGCGCTGGGGCTCACGCTCGTCGCGTACTGGTATGCGCGCAGGCACGCGAGCAGCGACGCGTTCAGCTTCGGCACCGGCAAGGTCTACGCGCTCGCCGGTTACACGAGCGGCGTGTTGCTCGCGCTGGTCGCGCTGTGGATGGCGGTCGAAGGCATCGAGCGTTTGATCTCGCATCCCACGGTCAACTACGACGAAGCGCTGCCGATCGCGGCACTCGGCTTCATCGTCAATCTCGTGTCCGCGTATCTCCTCGGTAAAGGCCATCACTACGGCGGCCATCACCACGGTCACGGTCACGGTCACGGTCACGACCACCACGACCACGATCACGAACACGACGACGACCACGGCTCCGAGCCGAAGCCGAAGACCGGCACGCTCGACTACAACCTGCGAGCCGCGTACATCCACATCATCGCCGATGCGATGACGTCGCTGCTCGCGATCGGTGCGCTCGCGCTCGGCAAGTTCGGCGGCATCTGGTTTCTCGATCCCGCGATGGGGCTCGTCGGCGGTGCCGTGATCACGTGGTGGGCGGTCGGCCTGTGTCGCCAGGCGAGCCGTCAGCTCCTCGATGTGGTGTCATCACCCGAGCACGAGGCGGTCGTCCGCAAGCGGCTCGAGACGATCGACGATGTCCGGGTTGCCGATCTGCACGTCTGGGAGCTCGGTCCCGGGCGGCGCAGCTGTATCGTCTCGGTGGTCACCGCGCACCCGCGCGAGGTCTCGTACTATCGCGATGCGGTGCTCGCGGCACTCGATGTCGCGCACCTGACGATCGAGATCCATCAGTGCGGCCTCGACCATGTGGACGCCCTCGCATCCGTCCCCATTGCGCACCAGCACGAGCACTGAGCACGACTGTTTGCACTAGGCTCGGCTCCTCATGGATGAATCTTCGCGTACTTACGTGACGGTCCATTCCTTGCTGTTGGGAGGCGCCGTGAAGCACGTCGTCCTCCTCGCGTTCGTGGTCGCCTGCGTGGACAGCTCCACCCAACCGATCGAAGCCACCTCCGAGCTCGAGCAAGCGGCGATCGTGTGCGGCAGGGGCCCGACGGTCAAAGGCATCGACGTGTCGTATTACCAGGGCACGATCAACTGGGCCCAGGTGAAGGCGAGCGGGGTCGCGTTCGCGTTCATCCGGGTGTCCGATGGCTCGTTTCAGGACCCAAACTTCGCGACCTACTGGGCGGGCTCTCGCGCGGCCCACGTGATTCACGGCGCGTATCACTTCTTCCGTCCAGCGCTCGATCCGATCGTGCAGGCGGATGCGTTCCTCGCGAAGCTCGGCACGATGAAAGCCGATGATCTGCCGCCGGTGCTCGACGTCGAAGCGGCCGACGGCAAGACGCCGGCACAGGTCGCCGCGGGCGTGAAGGCCTGGGTCAATCACGTCAAGACGAAGCTCGGCCGGCCGCCGATCATCTACACGGGAAAGTATTTCTGGCAGGACAGCGTCGGGGGCGTGAACCTGACGAGCTCGCCGCTGTGGCACGCGCAGTACACGACCGCGGCGTGTCCCGATATCGCCTCGCCGTGGACCGACTGGGCGATCTGGCAATACTCGTCGAGCGGCAGCGTTCCCGGGATCAGCGGCAACGTCGATGTCGATCACTGGAATGGCGATCGCGCGTCGTTCGACGCGTTCCTCGGCCCGCCGGGCACGTGCGGCGACAGCACCTGTAACGGCAGCGAAGATCAGTTCAGCTGTCCCGAAGACTGCGGCGCTTGCGGAACGATCGAGGCAACCGGTGGTGTCGTCGACGATGGCGACACGTGCTTCGTCGCCGGCGGCCCGGCGACCGGCATGCGGCAGGTCAAGACCGACGGCATGGACGGCGATCTCGTGTGGACGCATGCGACCGCGACCGTCGAGGAGAACTTCAGCGAATGGAACTTCAACTTCGCCGAGGCCGGTCGCTACAAGATCGAGGTCTATACGGCGGCGACGTTCGCGCAGTCGAAGAAGGCGAAGTACGTGGTGCATGCGTCCGGTGCGGATCATGACGTGACCCTCGATCAGAGCGCGGTCGACGGCTATCAGTCACTCGGCGACTTCGACTTCGCACAAGGCGCGCATCAATTCGTCCACCTCGGCGACAGCACGGGCGAGCCGGTGACCGACAACGTGCAGCTCGTGTTCGATGCGGTGCGCGTGACGCGGATCGACGACGGCATGGGCTCGGGATCCGGAAGCGACATGACGCCGCCGAACGCCGGTGGCTGTTCGACCAGTGGTGGGAGCGCCGGTTTCGGGATCCTGCTCGCGTTCACCGGTCTCGCCGGCGGGCGCCGCAAGCGTCGCGGCTAATCGCGGCTGTTCGGACGCGAGGGCGGTCGCTTGCGCTGCTGCTTGCCTACGGCGGTCGGGGTCACCGCGGCGTTGAGCGTCGGCGCGCCGACCATCAGGTGGCCAGCGTCATTATCGAGATCCTCGCCGCGGACGTTGTTCTTGCCCTGCGCGGCGACGGTATGCGCGGTGCGGCTGACCTCGGCGACGAGCTCGCGCGAGTTCCCGGGCCACGGACGGAGTAGGCACGCCTCGATCAGCGTCGAATGAATCTGCAAGCCGGGTTCGGAGCTGCGGACCGCATCGTGAACGAGGAACGCCATCTCGTCCGGGCGATCACGCAGCGGCGGCATCGCGATCGTACGCGGCGACAGCTTGGCGGCGACTTCGGCGGGGATCCCGAGGTGTTCGAGCGGCATCACCGCGGTCGTCACGATCCGTAAGTTCGGGCGGGTATCGAGCAGCTTCACGAGGGTCGCGTGATTTTGGGCACCGAGCTTGCCGACCTGTTCGAGGATCAGAGTCTCGACGTTCGGGGCCGCGATTCGCTCGAGCGGCACGGCCTGGATCGTCGGATTGAACACGGCCTCGGTACGATTGCGAACCTTCGCGTAGCCGCGGGCCATCTTGCCTTTGCCGCTGCCGGGCTCGCCGATGATCAGGAGGTTGATGCCGGCCTGCGCCGCTTGCTCCATCTGCTGCCACAGCGGATGCGTGCTCGCGCCGACGATCGCATCGTGCCGGGTCTCGATCGAGGCACCTTCGAAGCGCCGCACGTCATCGAGCAACACCGAGACCGTGCGACCGGTTCGCACGACCGAAGGCGGCGTGACCGTGACCTCGCGATCGATCAGCGCGTGGCCGCCCGCGTAGGTACCGTTCCGACTCCCGAGATCGGTGACGATG
>JAQBQF010000004.1 GCA_028287115.1 Myxococcales bacterium | reverse complement strand
ACCGGAGCCCGACGACGTGATCCGGTTGGGATTTAGCCGCGCCTGGACCATCGGATCTCAGATCGCTCCGACGCATGGAGCTCGGCCGAGCAACACGACCGAGTACGAGTACGAGCACGAGTACGAGTACGATTTCTAACGGCTGCTCGTCGCGGCGCGCTGGCCGTTGCCGTCGATGTACTCGACGGCGCTTGCAGCTCATGCTCTCGCGCACTCGTACGAGTGAGTTTGGCGAAGGGCACGCTCGTACTCGTACTCGTGCTCGTACTCGACCACCTCTGAACCGGAGCCCGACGACGTGATCCGGTTGGGATTTAGCCGCGCCGGGACCATCGGATCTCAGATCGCTCAGACGCATGGAGCTCGGCCGAGCGACACGACCGAGTACGAGCACGATTCCTAACGGCTGCTCGTCGCCGCGCGCTGGCCGTTGCCGTCGATGTACTCGACGGCGTTCTTGCAGCTCATGCTCTCGTAGGCCATCAGCGAGTCCGGATCGCTGAACACCTGCGGACATTCGGCCCGGCAGCGGGCGCCATCGCGATCGCTGTGGCCCGGCTTGCACTCGACGTAGTGTGCGCAGGCTCCGTCGCACGTGCCGGTCAGCTGCGGCCCACTGACGAGGTGACGCACGACACAGCTGCCACTCGCGAGCGTCAAGAACACCAGCACGAGCCAGCGGATCATGTCGATCCTCCATGCCGGCCCGCGCCGCCGGCGAACTGCCGCGCACCTTGCACCGCCTCGGCGAGTGCGTACCCACCGAGCTTCAGCTCCTGCGCGAGCGCGGCCTCGAGATCGAGATCGTGCTGGAGATAGGCGCTCAGCCGATCGGCGCGCAGGGCCGCCTGCGGCAGGGCCGCGAGCTCGTGCGCGAGCTGTTCGGCAGCCGCGCGCGCCTCGCCGCGAGGCACGACTCGATTGACGAGCCCGATCGCGAGCGCCTCGTCGGTCTTGACCGCGCGGCCCGTGAGGATCAGGTCGAGCGCGCGCGACAGGCCGATCAGCCGCGGCAGCCGGATCGTCCCGCCGTCGATCAGCGGCACGCCGAACCGCCGGCAGAACACGCCGAGCACGGCATCTTCGTCGGCGACACGCAGATCGCACCACAGCGCGAGCTCGAGGCCGCCTGCAACCGCATGACCCGAAATCGCCGCGATCACCGGTTTCCCAAGCAACATGCGCGAAGGCCCCATCGGGCCATCACCGTCGGCTTCGACGCGATTCGGCCGGCCTTCCGCCAGGGCCTTGAGATCGGCGCCGGCGCAGAACGTGCCGTGGTTGCCGTACAGCACGGCGACCCGGGCATTCGTATCGGCATCGAACTCGCGAAACGCATTCGCGAGCGCGAGCGCGGTGTCACGATCGACGGCGTTCTTGGCGGCCGGGCGATCGAGGATAACGGTGGTGACGGGGCCCGACCGTTCGACTCCGACCATGCCGCGACTGTAGCATCTACCCCATGAAGAGGATCGCGATCCTGACGAGCGGTGGTGATGCACCTGGGATGAATGCCTCGATTCGTGCCGCGACGATGATCGGGCGCGCGTCGGGGGTCGAAGTCCTCGGGATCGAGCGCGGTTACCGCGGCCTCCTCGACGATGCCTTCGTCGAGCTCAGCTCGAACGACGTCGCCGGCATCTTGCGGGAGGGCGGCACGATGCTCGGCTCCGCGCGATGCAAGGAGTTTCATGCTCGCGAGGTTCGCGACCGCGCGCGTCAGATCCTCGGCAAGCACGCGATCGACGGGCTGATCGTCATCGGCGGCAACGGCTCGCTGACGGGAGCTCTCCACCTCGCGGATCCGGAGGAGATCGGAGCCGGCCGCCCGCTCAAGATCATCGGGATTCCGGCATCGATCGACAACGATCTCGGTCTCACCGGCCTGTCGATCGGCGTCGACACGGCGATGAACACGATCGTCGAAGCGTGCGACAAGATCGCAGACACCGCGACTGCACACGACCGGACCTTCATCGTCGAGGTGATGGGCCGCGACTGTGGATACCTCGCGATGACCTCGGCGATCGCGGTCGGCGCAGACCTCGCGCTGTTTCCGGAGGCCGGCAAGACCGAAGCGGACATCGTTCATCAAATCGTCGACACCGTGATGACGATTCGGCAACGCCAGAGCCGCCGAGCCCGCCGCGTCATCATCATCAAAGCAGAGGGCGTGCAGGTGCAGATCGACCGGCTGAAGACCCTCGTCGATGCGAAGTTGCGCGAGCGCGCTCCCGATGCCGAACCGAGCTCGATCGAAACGCGCGTCACCGTGCTCGGGCACGTCGTTCGCGGCGGCCGTCCTTCGGCGTTCGATCGCTTGCTCGGCAGCAGGCTCGCGAACGTCGCGGTCCGTGGGCTCATTGCCGGTGCGACTCACAAGATGGCCGCGTGGATGCCTCCCGTCGAATTGCCAGAAGAAATCGCGACGCGCTCGAAGCACGACCCGTACTGCTGGCTCGTCGATCTACCGGCCGTCCTCGCGGAGACCGACAACCTGTTGCGCGGTCGCAGCCCCCTCGCGAGGTGGAGAGCCGGCGCGTTCGACGAGATCGAGGACGCGCTGCTGCTATAGTGGGCCGCCGTGTTTCCGTCCGAGTCCGAGCTCTACTTACTGTTCGATCGATCCCCGATCGGGATGTACCGAACGAAGGAGGACGGCAGGTTCGAATACGCCAATCCGGCACTCGCCCGGCTGCTCGGGTACTCGGTCGAGGAGTTGCTCGCCAAGAACCTCAACCACGACATCTACATCGACGCCGAAGACCGAGTACGCCTGATCGAGAAGTACCGGCCACGCGGCGTGGTCGACGGCGCGGCGGTCCGCTGGAGGGCGCGTGACGGTCGCCAGCTGATCGTTCAGATCTGGGGACACGCCATCGAAAAGCCAGAAGGCGCGAGCTTCGACGCGTCGGTGCTCGACATCACCGAGCTCGAGGCGCGCAACGCGGTGTTGCGGCAGCAGCGGGAAGATCTCGAGCGGACCGCGACGATCCTCGATCTCGTCGTCCGTCAGATGCCTGCGCTGTATTGGGTGGTCGATCGCGATCTCCGGATCCAGCGCACCGGTGGCGCGGTGATGGGCGTGCTCGGGTACGCACCCGAGAAATTTATCGGCCTCACGCTCCACGACACGCACAGCATCGAGCCGGCCTCGGTGTCGCCGATCGTCACGCACGAGGCAGCGCTACGCGGGGAGACCGTCACGTATGACGCCGAATACCGCGGCAAGCAGCTGGCGATGACGATCGCACCGTACCGCACGGATGCAGGAATCGTCGGCGCGATCGGAACGGCGATCGACGTCACCGCATCACGCCAGCTCGAGCGGCGGATCGTCGATACCCAGCGCGCCGAGAGCCTCGGCGTCCTGGCCGGCGGTCTCGCGCACGACTTCAACAATTTGCTCGTCGCGGTCCTCGGCAACGCAGATCTCGCGCTGCGCGAAATTCCGCCTTCGGCGCCGGGGCGTGCCGCGATCGAAAACATCCGCGATGCCGGCCTGCGCGCGGCCGAGCTCACCGATCAGCTGCTCGCATATGCAGGTCGCGGCGGCGCGGGATCGATTCGCGTGCAACCGGCGACCATCGTCGACGAGCTGCTCCGGATCTCGGCACCTTCGTTGCCGGAGCACGTCCGCGTCTCCGTCGAGCTGTCTTCCGACATCTACCTGCGTGCCGATCCGACGCAGGTGCGTCAGGTGCTCCTCAACCTGATCACGAACGCGCGTGATGCGATCGGCTCGCGAACCGGGTCGATCTCGATCGGCGCGCGGCATGTCGATTGTGATGGGCACGCCGAGCTCGACGACGTGATCACGGCGGCCGCGGGCGCATACGTGCTGATCGAGGTCAGCGACGACGGGCCCGGGATGGATCGCGAGACCAGGCGCCACGTATTCGAGCCGTTCTTCACGACGAAGTCGTCGGGTCATGGGCTCGGCCTCGCGGCGGTGCTCGGCATCGTGCGCGCGCACGGCGGTGGTCTGCGGTTATTCTCGGCGCCGAACCAGGGTGCGAAGTTCCAGGTGTTGTGGCCTGCCGCGGCCGCGCCTCCCGCGCGTGTCTCGACGCCGGCGATCGCGGCCATCCGGACCGTGCTCGTGATCGATGACGAAGCGATCGTGCGCGACGTCGTCGCGCGAATGGTCGAAGATCTCGGTTACGCGGCCGTGACTGCCGCCGACGGCGTCATCGGGCTAGCGCTCCTCGAGCGTCAGACGATCGACGCGGTGCTCGTGGATTTGACGATGCCGCGGATGGACGGTGCCGCGGTGATTGCCGTGCTGCGGGAGCGGCGACCTGGACTCCCGATCGTGCTGTGCAGCGGATACGATCGCGATGGTCGAGGTCCCGTCGTCGCGGATGCGTATCTGCCAAAACCGTTTCGTTTGGATGCACTGGAACAGACTCTCGCGCGACTGCTCCCGTGAGCCGCGTGCGATGGCGCTCGGTGAGCGCGAGGTCCGCTTCGGCAATCACTGATTGATCGCGATCACGCGTGCTTGGCGGAAGGCCGCACACACGTGCACACCCCATCGCTCAGGTGCGCTCGTTGCAAGGAGCACAGTTTCCTTGCACACCGACACCGCAAGCGGACGGCACGGTCACAGCGTGCAGTTCTACGAGACCGACAATTTCCTATGCGACCAGGTCGCCGCCTTTTTGGCAGCAGGCCTGGCCGCCGGAGATGGCGTGGTCGTGATCGCGAGCGAGCCGCACCGAACAGCCCTGATCGAGCGACTCGCCGAGCGCGGCTTCGATGTCGACGTGTTCGTGCGGAACGAACAATTCGCATTGCTCGATGCACAGGACATCTTGCGGACGTTCATGGCCGGCTCTGCGCCCGATCCGGATCGCTTCATGACCGTGCTCGGACCCGTGATCGAGCTCGTGCGCGATCGGAGCCCCTCGAAGCGAGTCCGTGCGTACGGCGAGATGGTCGATGTCCTGTGGCAAGCAGGGAACATCGCGGCCGCGTCCCGCCTCGAAGATCTGTGGGGCGAGCTCGCGGAGTCGCGTAACTTCGCGCTGCTATGTGCGTACACGATGGCGGGTTTCTACAAGGAGCCGTCGGCCGAGGCGTTTGCGGACGTCTGCAAGCATCACGACGGTGTCGGTCCGTTCGAGCTCGCGGAGGGCACGGCGAAGGGACCGGCGTTCGAGCAGGTTCAAGCGTTATCGGCGGAGATCGCGCGGCGGCAGGCCGTCGAAGCCGAGCTGCGTGACGCAAATCGCGCGCTCCAGGAAGCTCGCGAGCTCGAGCACGCTCGCCTCCAAGAAACAGCCCGGGGCGCGGAGGCCGCGCAGCGCCGCATCGTCGACGAGCTGACCTCGACGCTTCGCTTGAACGAGCTGTTTACCGGCGTACTCGCGCACGACCTCCGCAATCCGCTCGCCGCGATGATCATGGCCGCGCAGGTCTTGATGACGCGCGCGAACCCCGCAGATACCAAGACGCTGCAGCGCATTCTATCGAGCGGCGAGCGAATGGCTCGGATGATCGATCAGCTCCTCGACTTCACGCGGATCCGGGTCGGCCCGGGAATTCCGTACGATCCGAAGCCGTGCAACCTCGGTGCGGTGATCGAGCACGTCGTGGCAGAGCTCTCCGAGAAACGGATCCACTTCGAGGCCGAAGGCGATCTCGCGGGGTCGTGGGATGCGGATCGGTTGTCTCAGGCGTTCTCCAACTTGCTCGGCAACGCTCTCCAGCATGGCGATGGCGGTGACGTCGTGGTTCGCGCCGAAGGCACGGATCCCGAGACGATCCGGATCTCGATCCACAACGGTGGGCAGATTCCCGAGGAGCGCCTCCCGAAGCTGTTCGAGCCGCTCGGCGGCGGCGGCCACAAGGAAGGCTCGCGAGGGCTCGGGCTCGGCCTGTTCATCACGCGCGAGATCGCAAAGGTCCACGGCGGCAACGTCGAGGTCGTGTCTTCCGACGCGGGGACCACCTTCACGGTGAGCTTGCCGCGCATTGCAGCCCCGCGCGAAGCCGGCGCGAGCGCCGAAGACCGTGCGAAGCCGCCCATCGCCGAGCTGATCGATCAGAAGCGGCTCGACGAATCCCGCCGGCTCGAACAAGAGAGCGCGCAGCTCGCGCAAGCGCAGCGCGGGATCCGGCTTCGAGACGAGCTGCTCTCGATGCTCTCGCACGAGCTGAAGACGCCGCTGACCAGCCTCCAGCTCCAGCTCCAGAGCCTGCTCGAACGCGTGGAATCGATCGATCCGCGCGCCGCCGACATGGTCTCGCGATCGATCAGGAGCGGAGATCGACTGGCGAGCCTGATCGAATGCTTGCTCGATGACGCCCGGATCGCCACCGGTCACTTCAGCCTGGCGCTCGAGCAGTTCGACTTCGCGAGCGCGGTTGCCGAGGCGGTCGAACGGTTCCGCGAGCAAGCAACGCGCGTCGGGTGCCAGCTCGTCACGAACCTCGAAGGACCGATCATCGGCAGCTGGGACCGCGCTCGGATGATGCAGGTGATCTCGAACCTACTTTCGAATGCGATCAAGTACGGCAACGGCGCCCCGATCGAGGTCTCGCTCGCGCGCGCCGGCAGCGACGTCGTGCTGCGAATTCGTGATCACGGACCGGGCATCGCGACCGAAGATACCGACCGGATCTTCGAACGCTTCGAGCGTGCGGCTTCGGTCCGACATTATGGCGGGCTCGGGCTCGGGCTCTATGTGATCAGGGAGATCACGCATGCGCACGGCGGGTCGATCACCAGTGAGAACGCGAGTGGTGGTGGAGCGTGCTTCACCCTCCGCATACCCCTGGGGAACTGACGTTGACTGTCCTGATCGTGGAAGACGATACTGATATTCGCGAGAGCCTGGTCGAATACCTCGGAGCCCATGGATACGAGGTCACGGAAGCGGCACACGGCCGCGAGGCACTGGACCGGCTGCAGCAATGCACGCGCAAGCCGCGGCTCATCGTGCTCGATCTGATGATGCCGGTGATGGACGGCCGGGCGTTTCGCCAGACCCAGCTCAGCACCCCGGACCTCGCCGAGATCCCGGTGCTCATCATCTCCGCATACCGCGAGATCGCCGAGCTCGCGAAGGAGCTTCGTCCCATCGCGTACCTCAAGAAACCGCTCCAGCTTGCGGACCTCCTGCGGGTGGTCGCGCGATACTGCCCGACCAGCTAAGCTCTCGACCTGACACGGGTTACGAAATGTGTAGACCCGATGCGTCCAGCCTAGTCGGGATTATCCTGTACTCGTGTCCGATAGCGCGCCCGCCACCATCAAGGTCCTGCTCGTTGAAGACGACGCACGCCTTGCGCAACTGACGCAGCGATACCTCGAGTCGCACGGCGTCATGGTGTCGATCTCGCCCGACGGGATCGAAGGGCAGGCCGAGGCGCTACGCCGGCAATACGACTGCGTCGTGCTCGATCTGATGTTGCCCGGCCGCGATGGCATCGAGGTCTGCCGGCAGCTACGAGGACGGATCGACGTGCCGATCATCATGGTGACCGCACGTGGCGAAGAATCTGATCGCGTGCTCGGTCTCGAGGTTGGCGCCGATGACTACGTGACGAAGCCGTTCTCGCCGCGCGAGCTCCTCGCACGGATTCGCGCCAACGTCCGCCGCAGCCGCGGCCAGGTCGGCCCGCAACACGAGACGATCGAGGTCGGCACGCTCGTGCTCGACCCGGCGAAGATGACGGTGTCGCTCGACGGCAAGTCGATCGATGTCACCGCGTACGAGTTCGCGATCTTGCGCGCCCTCGCGCAGAATCCCGGGCGCGTGCTGTCGCGCGAGCAATTACTCGATCTCGCGAAGGGCTCCGCGGACCTCAGCTTCGATCGCTCGATCGACGTTCACGTGTCGCGCCTGCGCGCGAAGCTCGGCGATGACAGCCGCAGCCCCAAGATCTTGAAGACCGTGCGCGGCGCCGGTTACATGCTCGCAGGATCCGACGCATGAGCCCCCGACCACGTGGCACGCTCGCCGTCCGGATCTACGCGTTCAGCGCGGGGATCGCGATCGCGGTGATGGCCGCGCTGCTGCTCCTGCCCCGGTTCATCGGCAGCCCGCGCTATCTCGAGCCACAGGCCGCGCTCGTCCAGAACATGGTCGATCGATTCTCGACGCGCGATCCGCACAAGGTCGCCGAGAGCATGGCGCGCCTGCAGCAACGGCTGAAGGGCGCACTGACGCTCTACGACCCGAGCTTCCACGTCGTGCGCTCGACGGTCGATCCACCGCTGTCCGTGCCGTCGCCCGGAGAGCTCTCCGATCTCGAGTCCGACAAGTGGTCGATCGGCTGGGGCCGGATCGTCGTCCGTGCCGATGACGGCTCGATGCTCGGTGTCTACGAGCCGACGCGGCCGGGTTTTCCGTGGCACTTCGTGCTCCCGATCGGTGCCGGTGTGCTGATCGTCGTCGGCGCCGCTTCGCTGTGGTTCTCGCGCAGGCTCGTGCGTCCGCTCGGCGAGCTCGCATCGGCCGCACGTCGGTTCGGCGGTGGCGACACGGGCGCGCGCGTCGATCTGCATCGCGACGACGAGCTCGGCGACGTCGGCAAGGCCTTCGACGACATGGCCGGCCGCACGGCGACGCTGATCTCGTCGCAGCGCCAGCTGATGGCAGATGTTTCTCACGAGCTCCGGACGCCGCTCGCGCGGATTCGCGTCGCCCTCGAGCTCGCCGCCGAAGATCCGGTCGCGGCCAAGGACGTGCTCGCCGATGTCGGTACCGATCTCGACGAGATCGATCAGCTGATCGAGGACATCTTGACCACCGCACGACTCGACAGCGATCACGCGGAGATCGCGACGCGCCCGCTCGCCGTCGGAGAGCTCGCGAAGCGCGCCGCCGATCGCTTCAAGGCACGGCACCCGGGCCGCGTGCTCGAGCGCGGTCCAGCAGACGACCGAGAGATCGAGTGCGATCCCGTGCTGCTGCGCCGCGCGCTCGATAACCTCCTCGACAACGCTGCAAAATATTCCGATGTCGACGAACCGGTGAAGCTCGAAGTTCATCCGAACGGGACCTTGATCTCGTTCGAGGTCGTCGACCACGGCATCGGCATGACTCCCGAAGAGCTCGAGCGCGCATTCACCCCGTTCTGGCGCGCCGACTCGAGTCGCGCCCGGCGCACGGGAGGCGTCGGCCTCGGGCTCGCGCTCGCACGGCGGATTGCACGTGCCCACGGCGGCGATGTCACTCTCGCTTCGTCTCCCGGCCGCGGGACGACCGCGCGCCTCGAGATTCCGCTATCAAAGTTGGGACTGGAAGGTTCATCGTGAAGGCAAAAAGTTGGATTCCTCGGATCATCACGCTCTCGGTCATTGCGGGGTTGGTCGCGTTCCTCTTGATCAAGAAGCCGTGGGCGAAGAGCGAGGACCCGATCACGTTTGCGACCGTCACGGTCGGCAAAGGGTCGATCGCCGCCCAGGTCACCGCGAACGGCACGCTGTCCGCGCGCAGCACGGTCGTCGTCGGCGCGCAGGTCTCGGGCCGCGTCGTCGAGATCCATGCCGACTTCAACGATAAGGTCACCAAGGGCGAGATCATCGCCAAGCTCGACGAGTCGGTGCTGAAGACCCAGATCGAACAGAATCAAGCTTCGTACGATCTCGCGGTCGCCAATCAGCTGAAGAGCCAAGTCGCCGTGATGGACGCCGACCGCCAGCTCAAGCGCCAGAAGGGCCTCCAGGATCAGCAGCTGGTCGCGGGTGCGACCGTCGAGCAATACGACGTCACACTGCAGACGGCGAAGGCCGCGCTGGTCGCCTCGAAGGCGCAGGTCGCGCAAGCGGCCGCAAACCTCAAGACCGCGCGCACGAACCTCGGCTACGCGACGATCGTCTCGCCGGTCGACGGCATCGTGCTGTCGCGCGCGGTCGACGTCGGTCAGACCGTCGCCGCGTCGCTACAAGCCCCGACGCTGTTCACGATCGCCGAGGATCTCTCGGTGATGCAGATCGACACCGCGGTCGCCGAGGCCGACGTCGGCCGCCTCAAAGAAGGCATGAAGGCAACGTTTTCCGTCGACGCGTTCGCCGGCAAGATCTTCGAAGGCACCGTGCGGCAAGTTCGCAACTCGCCGACGACCACGCAAGGTGTCGTCACGTACGACGCGGTGATCGATGTCGATAACAAGGATCACTTGCTGCGCCCCGGCATGACCGCGAACGTCACGTTCGTCCTCGAGCAGGTCGCGGACACGGTGAAGATTCCGAACGCGGCGTTGCGGTTCAAGCTGTCGCGCGATCAGATGACCGCACTCGCCGAGCACTTCGGCATGGGCAGCGGGTTCGGCCGGCGTGGTTCGGGCTCGGGCGGAGGTCGCCGCGGCGGCGGCTCTGGCGGCCCCTCGGATGGCAGCGCAGCCCCGGGCCCGCGTCCCGATGCCGGGAGCAGTGCGTCCGGCGGTGCCGGCATGAAGTTCGGCGACAAGAAGCCGGTGTGGAAGCTCGTCGACGGCAAGCCGAAGATGGTCCTGATCAAGCCGGGCCTCACCGATGGCTCGACCACGCAGCTGGTCGAAGGCGATCTCCAGCCCGGCGATCAGCTGATCACGGAAGTCACCGGCCTGCCCGCTCCCACGCGAAAGATCGGAGCGTTCTGATGCCGGCGGCGCTCATCGAGATGCGCGGGATCGCGCGCACCTACGTCATGGGCGACAACCTCGTCCACGCGCTACGCGGCGTCGATCTCGTGATCGAGCCCGGCTCCTCGATCGCGATCATGGGCACATCCGGCTCGGGCAAGTCCACGATGATGAACATCATGGGCTGCCTCGACCAGCCGACACAGGGCACCTATCACCTCAACGGGAAGGACGTCTCGCGGCTGTCGCGCTCGCAGCTCGCGGATGTGCGCGGCCGGATGATCGGCTTCGTGTTCCAGAGCTTCAATCTGCTGTCGCGAACGAGCGCGCTCGAGAACGTCGAGATGCCGCTCATGTATCAGGGTATTCCGTCGCGCGAACGCCACAAGCGGGCGCTCGCAGCGCTCGCGCGTGTCGGCCTCTCCGATCGATCCGACCACCACTCGAGCCAGCTCTCCGGTGGCCAGCAGCAGCGCGTCGCGATCGCGCGGGCGCTCGTCGGCGAAGCACCCGTCATCATGGCCGACGAGCCCACGGGCAACCTCGACACCAAGACCTCGTACGAAGTGATGGCGATCTTGCAAGGCCTCGTCGCCGAGGGCAAGACCGTGATCCTCGTGACGCACGAGCACGATATCGCCGCGTATGCCTCGCGCGTCGTCACGTTGCGCGACGGCCTCATCATCGACGACAAGAAGCAAGTCCCGCTCCGCGCCGAGGTTGCCGCTTGAGCGTCCTCACGACGCTCAAGCTCGCGCTGCGTGCGCTGTGGCGCAACAAAGTGCGATCGATGCTGACGATGCTCGGCATCGTGTTCGGCATCGGCGCGGTGATCGCGATGGTCGCCGGCGGCCAAGGCGCGCAGCAGTCGGTCCGCGAAGTGTTCCAGAACCTCGGCACCAACGTCTTGATCGTCACGAATGGCGCCGCGCCGAGCTTCGGCGCCTCGGGTGGTGCCGGCTCGCGGCAATCGCTGACGTGGAACGATCTCGAGCGGCTGCAGAGCGGCGAGATCACGTCGATCCGCTGGGTCGCGCCGGTGCTGCAGACGAAGACTCAGGTGGCTTCGGACGAGACGAACTGGAACACGAGCGTCGTCGGAACCACCGCGACGTGGTTCAAGATCCGCAGCTGGGAAGCCGCGAAGGGCGTGGTGTTCGACGAGGACACCGGCAACGGCACCGGCAAGATCGCGGTGATCGGCGCGACCGTCGCGAAGCAGTTGTTCGCGAGCTCCGATCCGCTCGGTCAGACGATCCGGATCAACGGTCAGCCGTACGAGATCGTGGGCATCCTTGCGAGCAAGGGCCAGGGTCCAATGGGTGACACCGACGACACCATCGTGGTCCCCGTGAAGACGTATCAGCAAAAGCTCGAGAAGGGCGTCGCGAACTACATCAAGGGCCAGATCCTTGTCTCGATGGTCTCCGACGACCAAGCCGACCACACGATCGCCGCGATCTCGGCGGATCTGCGCGATTGGCACAAGCTGACCGCGTCGCAGGACGACGACTTCCGGATCCGCAACCCGGCGGAGTTCGCGAAGGCGCAGCAAGACTCGACCTCGCGCATCGCGACGTTGCTCGCACTCGTCGCGGCCGTGTCGCTGTTCGTCGGTGGCATCGGCGTCATGAACATCATGCTCGTCAGCGTGATCGAGCGAACCCGCGAGATCGGCATTCGGATGGCGGTCGGCGCGAAGCCGATCGACGTGATGACGCAATTCCTCGTCGAATCGCTGGTGCTCGCCTCGGTCGGCGGCCTTCTGGGCCTGGCGGTCGGCGCGCTCGCTGCAAAATACATGGCCGGTTATTTCGGCTGGAAGATGTTCTTCCCGGCGACGACGGCGGCGATCGCGTTCGGCGTTGCCGGCGGCGTCGGCGTCGTGTTCGGGTTGTATCCGGCGATCCGCGCGTCGCGGCTCGATCCGATCACTGCGCTGAGGTACGAGACATGAAGTACGTTGTTGGAATTGTTTGTGCGGTGCTCGCGACCGCACCAGCGGGTGCCCAACCCGCGCCACCGCCACCGGCACCACCGCCGTCCGGTACGTCTCCCGCGGACCAGCCGTCGTGGCTGCCCGGCGTGCAAGACGTCAACAAGGCCGAGACCGCCGAACCCGGCAAGCTCAAGATCACGATGGCCCGCGCCGTCGAGATCGCGGAGCACGATCAACCGACGCTGCGCCAGGCCAGAGCAAACGCAGCTGCCGCCGTGGCTCGCGTCGATCTCGCGCGCGTCCCGCTGCATCCAACGGTGACGCTCAACGGTACCGTCAGCACCGGCTCGACGAACTGCAACAACATCGTCACCGGCACCGGAGCTGCCGCCAACTGCGGTGCGGCCTTCGGCACCGGCGGGTTCTTCAGCCCGTCGTTCCAGACCGGTGTGTCGGCAGCCGCTAGCTGGCGGATCTATGATTTTGGACAGACCGCGGCGAACGTTCGTTCAGCCCAAGCAAACTCCGACGCCGCGGCCGCGGGTATCAATACGAGCTTGCTCGACCTGCGCGTCAATGTCGAGTCGACTTACCTCGAGGCGGTCGCTCGCCAGCGCCTCGTGCTCGTCGCACAAGCGACGGTGAGGAGCGAAGAGCTTCACTACGATCAGGCCAAGCGGTTCGTCGCGGCACAGGCGCAGGATCCGATCGCCGTCGCCCAGGCCCAGTCGCGGCTTGCGAACGCCCGCTCGGCGCTCGCGCAGGCCGACAGCAACGCGGCCGTCGCGGTCGCGCAACTCCGTGCTGCGATCGGCTGGCTCGATCCGACCCGCGGGATCGCCGTCGATCCGACCTGGCCGCAACCTTCCGAGCAACAGCCAGCCGATCTCGGCGCGCTCGTCAGCATCGCGCGCAAGCATCGTCCCGAGATCGTTCAGTTCGACAAGCTCGTTGTCGCTTCCGAGGAGAACATCACGGCCGCTCACGCCGAGCGCCGTCCAATTCTCAGCGCGGTCGCACAGACGCAGTGGAATCCGAATTCGAACAACTGGTCCCCAGATCCGACGTGGACCGCGGGCGTCACGCTGTCGTGGCTCGCCTGGGACGGCGGGCGGAGCGCGGCGGACGTCCACATCGCGCAAGCGAACATGCAGTCCGCGCTCGCGCAACGCGACGAGCTGCTGATCTCGCTGACGTCGGCGCTCGACGCCGCACGCGCGCAGATCCTCGCGAACCGCGCGAACGTCGACGCCTCGTCGCAAGCGGTGACCGCCGCGCAGGCCGCACTGCATCTCGCCGATGCTCGCTATACGCAAGGCCTCGGCAGTCAGATCGAGCTCGCCGATGCGCAGACCGCCGTCACGACGGCCGAAGGTAACCTGGTCTTCGCCGAGTGGCAGCTCGCGACGGCATGGGCGCAGCTCCAGCGCGCGCTCGGCGAGATCTAGCTTCACGCGAGACGTCGATCCGGCCGTTTGCCGAACGATCGCTGATATAATGCGATTGGTGGGAAAGGTGGCACTCGTCCTGTGCGTGCTCTGCGGGGTCGCGAGCGCGGACGACGATCCGCTGATCGAAGAGGGCCAAGGGCTCGCCAAGCAAGGCGAGTTCAGCCACGCGATTCAGCTCTTCAAGCAAGCGGACGCGAAACACTCGACCGCAGCGCACGCGTGCTTGATAGGGCTTGTTTACACGCGTCGAGAGCTGTGGTCGCAAGCCGAGATCTTCTTCGATCGGTGCCACAAGCGTGCCACCGCGGCAGATCCCGTTCCCGACTGGCTGAACGATGCCGAGACGACGCTCGTGCAGAAGCTCGCGGACGTCGACGCGGCCGCGATCACGATTCACGTCGAGCCCGAGCTCGCGGCGACACGCGTCACCGTGTTGTCGTTTGCCGACGACGAGCAGTTCGAGCCGCGAACGATCCACCTCGCGCCGGGCACGTACGTGGTCACGGCGACCGCGCCGGGTCGGGAGCCCGCGCACGTCACGCTCCTCGTGGTGCCCAAAGTGACGCAGATCGTGACGCTGGTCTTGCCTCCGCCGCCGCCACCACCGCCACCACCGCCGTCTGCGCGGACCGTGTGGGGCACGCGCATGCTCTACGGCGCTGCGGTCGCTGCGGGGGTCGGCGTGCTGTGTCATGCGCTGGCGAGCAAGGAATCAGGCGAGCTGCAGCTCGCCCACGACGCGCACGATCCGGTCGCGTGGGATCAGCATGCTCGGTCGTTCGAGACGCTGCGTGCGTTCGCGATCGGCGGCTATGCGGTGGCCGTCGGTGCCGCGGTCACCGGCTTCTTGCTGCGCCATCATCACGAGCGCGCGCCGATCGTCGGAGGCACCGTCGGCGCCGGCACGGCGATGGTGACCGTCGGGTGGCAGCGATGAGAGCGCTGATCTTTCTCGTGCTCATCGGCTGTTTGTCGGAACCGTCGCGGCCGCACGGCGCCGGGCCGCCGATCGCGCCCGGTAGCGTCGCGCGCTCGAAGATCGCGGTCGGTGACCTCAACGGCGACGGTTATGACGATCTCGTCGTGCTCGGCAACGAGTACGCACCCGGGATGCACCCGACCGCCTTCGTGTATTTCGGCGGCGAGACCCTCGAGAATCCCGACGTGAGGCTCGATCTGACGATCGATGACCCGAGCGACCCGATGCCGCAGTGGTACGAGCCGCTCTACCCACAGATCTTCATCAGCACGGCAGATCACACGCGAGGGTTGACCGTGCTCTCCGGCCAGGACAGCGCTCCCAAAGTTCCACACGACGTGCAGATCCCTCGCACCTGCTACACGAGCTTCTTTCCAACACTCGGCCGCGGCTTCGCGCCTCGCGTTCACAGCGACGGCAGCGGGCTGTCCAATGGAGGATATGCGGGTGACCCGCTGAATGTTCCCGTGTTCGCCGTGACGAGAGATCCGACGATGACACCTCCGATCCGCGAATATGCCTTTGGCTACGACCAGGTTTGGACCTACGGCGAGCTCGCAGCCGGGGCGCAGCGCTCGAACGATGGGAGCTGGGACGTCGGCCAATACGAGGGAACGAACCACTACATGCAGGATGTGTTCGAGCTGCCGCCGGTCGCCGGCACGGTGTCCGAGGATCTGCTCCTGGTCACGACCGCGCGCGCGTATCGCACTCGCGGAGATGGGCCGACGTTTCAGATGACGAGCGCGGGGATCGAGCTATCGGGAGGTGGGCGCCGCACCGCACGTGGTGCTCTTTCCGGCGATCACTTCTTCGCCGCGGCGACCGCGGAGTTCGGATCCGAGAACGTGACGATCATCGACGTTCAGGGCGGCAGCGATCCTCTCGGGTACAACCTCGTCACGAAATCACATCACGCGCCGACCGATATGTGGCCGGCCGATGTCGCGGGCGGGACGACGATCGATCTGGTGACGCTCGAGGATCAGGCCCTTTCGGTGTATCGCGACCTGTCGCTGTCTACCGATTCGACGTACGCGGAGCTGGTGTCGCTACGAGAGGCACAGCTCGGCTATGACCTGGTTGCGGTCGGCAACTTTCACGGCGACGCCCAGGACGAGATCTATCTGATCGACAGCGCGGACTTATCGCAACCGCTGCGCTGCTATCGAATCGGCTCGACGCTCGATCGTTGTCCGAACGAGTGACGCCGCGCTAACAGTCGTCTCTGAACATCTCCGAGAAGGACACGTCCGCGTCGTTAATGTCGAAGTACCACGTCGCGACACCACCCGCGGCCCGGTAACCGAGCGAGGCGATCGCCCCCTTTGGTGCTCGCTCGCTGCGACGCACTACACTCACCGCACACGAACATGCGTCGAGCTTAACATGCACGCGTCCGAATGCCGGTTGCCGCTGTCCGCGCGGCGGGCACCTCCCGCGCATAACCGCGTGGGTTTCCGTCGCGCGCGACTGGCTCGTCACTTGCTGAGAAGCGGCACATGCTGGAAGCGAATCAGGATCGCCCGCGCGAACGACTGTGGCGGCGTGGCGTGCAGACGATCGGCGATGAAGAGCTGCTCTCGATCCTGCTCGGGACCGGCGTCCGCGCACATCCCGCGCTCGTCGTCGCCGCGAACCTCGTCAAGGCGTCCGGCGGCGTGGCCGCGCTCGCACGCGCCTCGCCTCGCGAGCTGTCGCAAGTCATCGGCGTCGGTGAGGCGCGCGCCGCTCGCGTCGCGGCCGCGTTCGAGCTCGGTCGCCGTGCGGTCGAGACCGAGCAGCATCGCGCGACGCTCGCGCGACCCGAGGACGTGTTCCGGATCGTCGCGCCGCGACTCACCGGATTGCAGCAAGAAGTCTTCATCGTGATCGGTGTCGACGTGCGCAACGGGCTACTCGATATCGTCGAGGTGGCGCGCGGAACGGTGCACAGCGTCGAGGTCCATCCACGCGAGGTGTTTCGTCCGCTCGTGCGCATGGCCGCCGCGGGCGGCGTGCTCGTTCACAACCATCCGTCCGGCGATCCGACGCCGAGCGTCGAGGACGTCGAGCTGACGCGTCGCCTCCGCGCGGTCGGTGACGTGCTCGGCATTCCGATCGTCGATCACGTCGTCATCGGAGATCGCAGCTTCCGCTCGATCGGCGAGTGGATAGGCACCGCCCTGTAGCCAGCTTCAAGAGGGTCTGACCCTCCTCAGGGCGGTGGTGACGGCTCGCGTTGCTTTGCTTCGAGCTCGGCGAGCTTGCGCTTCGCTTCGTCGCGTTCGCGTTCGATCGCGGCGCGCGCGGAGATCGCGGCTTCACGCTCTTTTTCGGCGGCCGAGGCGGCGGCGCGCGCGGCATCGCGTTCGCGATCGGCCGCTTCGCGTGCGGATCTTGCGGCGTCGCGATCGGCTTGCGCGGCGAGCGCCGTTTGTTTCGCGGCGTCGCGCTCGCGATCGGCCGCGTCGCGTGATGCGCGGGCTGCTTCGCGTTCTTTTTCGGCGGCGTTTTGCGATGCGCGAGCGGCGTCGCGTTCGCGCTCTGCTTGGAGTTGAGCCGCGCGGGCGGCGTCGCGGTTGCCGTTCGCTTGATCGCGCTGGCGCTCGGCTTCGTCTTTGACCTTCATCGCCTCTTCGAACTTCTTGACGGCCTCGTCGGCGGTGCCTTTGGCTTGGGTCGCGGCTTCTTCGGCGGCTTTGCGCTTTGTATCGGCCGCTTTGCGTTTCGCGTCCGCCTCGATGCGGAGCTGCTGCGAGCTCTTGCCTTGGCGCTCGGCCTCTTCGGCGCGCAGCTTCGCGGCCTCGGCCTCTCGGCCCGCCTGATCGGCTTCGTTTTGTTTCTCGCTCGCGGTCGCGCGCGCGGCCGCGGCGATCGTGCGCAGGTCGGCCTCTTCTTTCGCTTGCCTCGAGAGCTGGGCCCACACGAGCGCGCCCGCGACCGCAGATGCGACGAGGAACAGCACCGTCACCGACGCGGCCTTGTGATTGCGTGCCCACCGCGCGAGGCGACCCGTGATCGAGTAGCGATGCGAGAACACGAGATCGCCGGTCAGGTACTGCTTGAGCGCACGCACGAGCTCGTCGGCGGTGAACCGATCGCCCGGTTCCTTCGCCATCGCGCGCGCGATGATTCCGGACAGCTCTTTATCGCGAGGCATCGCGGGCGGCGCGTGATCCTCGGACGACAGCCACGCCATGAATGCTTCGATCTGTGCCGTGCGTGCGCCGGGTCCGTCTGCCGACTTCCACTCGAACGGCGTCTTGCCCGCGACGACCTCGTAGAGCGTGACGCCGAAGCTATAAACGTCAAAGCTCGGATCGGCCTTGCGGCCCTGGCTCTGCTCGAGCGGCAGATACGGCGGCGTGCCGGCGCTGATCGTCACCATGCGGCCGCTCATCGACGGCGGCTGATCGTGGATCGACGCATCGTTGCCGACCGCCGGCGCATCGAGATCGCGTGCGATGCCCCAATCGATCAGCGTCGCCTCGCCACGCTTGCCGAGCAAGATGTTGTTCGGCGTGCAATCGCGATGAACGACGCGCCGCTCGTGTGCGTATGCGAGCGCCTCCGCGATCGACACCAGGTTCGACAGCAGCTCGAGCCGCTCGCGCGTGCGCGGCGTGCCATCCGCTGCTTCTTGCTCCGCGAGCTCGTCGAGGCGATCGCGCAGCGAAGTGCCATCGACCTTCTCGAGCACGCAGAACGGCCACCCCACCGACGCCTTGCCGAGCTCGTAGATCGTCACGATCGAGGGATGCTGCAGCTTCGCCAGGATCCGCGCCTCGGCGCTAACCCGGCGCTGAAACATCTCGGCCATGCCCGCCGGGAGATCATCGCCTTCGCGCGGCGCCTTCAAGATCACCGTGCGGCCGAGTCGCTTGTCTTCGCCTAGAAAGATCTGCGCCATGCCGCCGCGCGCCATCGCGTCTGCAGGCCACCGAAACGCGGTCTCGCTGACGAGACCCTTCGGGAGATCGAGCGCGATCGGCACATCGTCGTCGGCGGCGATGATCGAACGACACATCGGGCACGTCTCGATGTGCGCGCTCACGTTGGGATGGCTCTGGTCGCGCAGCTCGGCGATGGTCGGGTGCGGCCCGCTCATCCCCGGTTGCGTCGCGTCGGTTTCCACCATGGGGCTAATCTAACCCGCCACCGAGCGCCCGAAATCGGTTAGTGGTCGTGATCGCAGTCGGGCCCGTGAACGTGGCCCTGTTCGCCGTGCTCGTGCTCGCCGCCGCCTTCGGGAAGCGGCGTACCGGGCTGCGACAGCTTCTCGACCTCGGTGATCGCCGCGTGATCGACGAGGTACTTGAGGACTTTGTCCTGGCGGAGCGAGTACGTGATGCTGTCGATCCGGCCGTCGCGCTGCCATTCCGCGCGGAGCTTCGCGGGCGGCGTGTTGCGCGATTTCGCGGTGGTCTCGATGTGTTTGTTCAGCTCTTCATCGGTGACCGTCACGGCTTCTTTGTCGGCGATCGCTTCGAGCAGGAGCTGACCGCGCACCTCGTCGGCGCCGGCCGGCTTCATCTTGTCTTTCAGATCATCGGGGATCTGCGCGTTGCGCTCCGGCTTCATGCCGAGCATCTGGCGGAGCCGCTGATACTGCAGCTCGACCGCGCGATCGACGAGCGACGACGCGACTGGAATCTGATTCTTCTTGATCAGCTCGCGCAACGCGCCTTCACGCGCCTCGCGATCGATCACCTCGGTCTCGCGATCCTCGAGGTCCTTGCGGAGCGCGGCGCGGAGTCCGTCGAGCGTATCGGCCTTGCCGGTGTCCTTCGCGAACTCGTCGTCGAGCTCGGGCACATCCTTCGTGCGCGCCTCGAGGATCGTGACGGTCAGCTCGGCCTTGCGGCCGCGGATCTGCTCGTCCTTGTAGTCCTCGGGGACCGTGATCTCGATCTTCTTGTCTTTCGTATCGATCGGCACGCCGGTGAGTGCCTGGCGGAGGCCCGGCAGCGGCTCGCGCTCTTCGTCATCGAGATCGACCGCGAACTGCGGTTGGTTGATCTGATGCTCGCCGATCTGACCGGTGACGCTGAGGCCGATGATGTCGCCGGGCGCGGTCGTGGTGCGACCTTCGATCGGCCGAAGCTCGGTGTGCTCGCGGCGCAGCGTCGCGAGTGCCTCGTCGACAGCCGTATCCGGAATCGCGAGCTTGCGCTTCTCGATCGCGAGACCTTTGTAGTCCTGCGGAACGACCTCGCCGCGCACTTCGATGATCGCGGAGAACGTGAACGGCTGGCCCTTCTTGATCTGGGCGGCCTCTTCGACGCGCGGCTCCGCCACGGCGGCGAGGTGGTGCTCCTGGTTCGCCCGGAAGAACGATTCGCGCACGAGCTCGTAGGCGACTTCCGCCGTGACGCGCTGACCGTAGACCTGCTCGAGGACCGGCCGCGGGACCTTGCCCTTGCGGAAGCCCTTGAGGGCAACGCCTTTGCTGAGCTCCTTGTAGGCATCGCCGAGCTTTTGGCTCACCGTTTCCCACGGGACCTCGACGAACATCTTCTTCTCGACCGGCGATACGTCTTCGATGCGAACCTGCATGTGTCCTCAGCCGCTTGCGGGCCAGGTTGGTTACCACAGGCACGGACCTTAAACTACCGTCGGACATCCGCCTCCGGGGATTCCGCGGCATCACCGCCGCATTCGGTAGGTCGGCTCACCACCAACCGGCTCGGCCGGCTCGATCAAATCGCCGAGTCCGAACGTCTCGAGCTTGCGCATCATTTCTTCCATGAAAGAGACCGCATCGGCGAGATCGAGCATCGCGCCGATCGCCCGGGCCGGCAGCGGTTCACCCTCGCCGAGCGCGTTCAAGACGCGACGCTCGCCGCTATCGAGATTGAAGTCCGCCGGCACGACGCGCTCGACGAGCCTCCCGAGCCGCGCTGAAACGTGGGGGGCGAGGCCGAGCCTGACCACCGCCGATTGTGCTCCAGATCCCGAGGCGTAGCCGAGCGCCGTTCGGGCCGAGAGCGGCGGCGGCCGGGTGCGCGATGACTTGCGCGAGCCCGGGACCGGCGTCTTCCGCAGAGTGGCAGGCGCGGCCGGCGCGGCCAGGGTCGGCGCAGGCGGCGGTAACCGAGGCGCTCCCGGCCCCCAGTTCCCGGTCGGCTCGCGATCGAACGTCGCGGATTCGTCGACCAGACGCGGCGGGTTGCCTTTCGAACCGGACAATCTGCGCGCGGAGTCTTCGAGCTGTGTCTTGATCGCTTGAGCGCGTCCGTCGGGGTTGTCTCCGACGTGAATGCCCCACGGTCCGTTCGCATCGATGCCCGCCGGTCCGATCGCGAGCTCGGTGCCGTGCAGCAGGATCGTCGGCCGCGTTTGATCGCGACTCTCCGCGTACGCGCGCATCAGCACTCGCTGCTCGGCCCACTTCTCGGCGATCACCATCACCGAACGGTAGTGGTTCGGGTGTGACCCTGGGCTCCTCAGCCAGGTGTCGACATACCGGATCTGAGCCATGCGCAGAGCAAGCATACCGCGCCTGTGGCAGCCTTGGCGCGGTGGGAAGGAGACAGTGAACCGCAAGCTCCCGACCGAGACGATCGTCCTCGCGATCGCGCTGGTAGTGCTCGTCATCGATGCCGGCGGCGGACCGGGCTGGGGCGGCGTCTCCGCGTATCCGACGATCGCGATGCACCTGGACCGCACGGCCGGAGCGCCGCTCTACGATCTGCTCGCGTCGGTCGCGGTTCGACTGCCTGCCGGTGAGCCCGGATTTCGCCTGGCGCTGCTCGGCGCGATCCTCGGTGCGTTGACGCTCGCCGGTGTCGTGGCCGCGTCCCGTGCGATCCTGCCGCGCGATCCGATCGCGGGCGTGATCGGAGCCTTGCTGCTCCTGATCACACCTGCATTTCGCGATGCCGCCGCGTTCGCAACGCCGGCAAGCCTCGCGACCTGCGGCACGATCTGGGCGGTCGCGCTGACCGCGAAGCAGGCACGAGACGCGCGCGATACGCTCGGTGCGCTCGGTGCGTGCGCGATCGTCGTCGGCAGTGCGCCGTGGCTCGGCGTCATGCTCGCGCTCGCGATCGCCGCGTCGCTACTCCGCACCGGGGCTCGCAAGCAGCTCGTGATCATCGGTATCGGCGCGATCGGCCTCGTCGCCGTGGTCGCGTGGCTCGACGCGGTCGGCCCGTTCCCGAGCGCGACCGCGAGCCTCGCGAACCTCGTCACGGGATCCGGACGCGGCGCGGGGGCGATCGTGATCGGCGCGGGCCTGCTCGGCGTCGGCTTCGGTGCACTCACCGGCCTGCGCGGCGCGCGCTGGCTCGCGATCATCGTCGCGCTGATCGCGGCGCACGAGATCGTGGTCGGATCCGCGCCTCCCGCATTGTCGGCGGTCCTCGCCGTCGGTTGCGCGATCGTCCCGAGTGCGATCACGCAGGCAGTAGGTCCCACGTCGCGGCGGCAGCTCGTCACGCTCGCGGCCGGCGTGCCACTCGTCGGCGCCGCACTGCTCGTCGGCCCTACGCTGTGGGTCGATGATCCCGGCGCGACGCCCACCCAGCTCGCGCATGATCTCGCCGGTGGCTTGCCGAGCGGACCGGGCGTCGTGATCGCGACGCGAACCGCGAGCTGGTTCGCGCTCGAGTACGAACGTCAGCTCGCCGGCGCACGTCCGGATCTCGCGCTCGCGCCGATGTTGCCCGCGTCGCAGGCCGATGCGCTCGCCGCCGATACGCTGCGAGCCGGTCGCATCGTCGGCTCCGATGTCGCGGCCTTCGGTCGACTCGATGTTCGCCGCGCGATCCCGCGAGGCCGTGGCTTCGAGCTCGTCAGCGATCCTGCGCCACCGGCACAGCCCGTCTCCGCGCCGGCACGCTATCCGACGGAGACCGGTGCGCAGCAAGCGATCCTCCTCGCCCTCGAACGCGCACGCTACGAGGCTGCGAGCGGTCGGCTCGACGCTGCGGCTCGCGCAGCCGGGCTCGCCGAGCGGTTCGGCGCAGCAGATCTTGCGGTGCTCGCCGCGACGCTACCGAGCCCGCAACGCCCGGCGCTGTTCGGCTTCTTGCCGCTCGATGTAGCGCCACCTGGCCGCTGGCTGCTCGAGCTCTTCGGCGACGACCTCGCGTGGGTTGCTGGAATTCCGCAACCGGAAGCCGCGAGCGATGCGCCGATGCCGCGGCAACTTCACGCGCTATGGCAGCAAATCCTCGTCGGGAACATCAAATCGGACGACGCAAGAATTGCCGCGCTCGGACCGCGAGCGCTCGCGGCAACGAAGACGATGCTCGAAGATCTCCGTCGCTGATGTTCCGAAAAAAAAACCGCCGCTGGCCTTGGGGAAGGTCAGCGGCGGGACCCGCGCTGGGGGGCACGGGGGTCGGTGGCGCCTACCCGCGCGGGTGGAACGCGAGTGATGGCGCCGGGGAAAACGGGTTGCTTTCGCGAAGGGACGATGTGCACGCGGAATACCAAACGCCATAACCGTTGCGTTTCGTGGACTTTGCGCTGAACACCCGAGTCTAGAGTGCGCGGTGGCGACACACCGAGCGCTCCCGCACAGCGCATTCCAAGGGGCAGGGATTTCGGATGTTTCAGCTTGGCACCCACTCTGCACGAAGCAGCCGAACATGACTGTCAGCACGCGGCCTACGACGGAAGTTCGCGTTGCAGACACGTGCGAGGAAGAGGACAAGGCACCTGGCTGGTTCCATTGGGTGACCCGGATCTCCGTCGTGCTCGGCGTGATCGCGCTGATCATCACCATCGTGGTCGTCGGGCCGCAGACGATCACCAACCACCTGCGCACCATCGGGCTCTGGTTCGTCGTGTTGATCGCGATGGAAGCGGCGGGCACGTGTTGCGACGCCACCGCCGTGTACTTGATGACCCGCGGTGTCGGCGCGCCGACGTGGCGGCGAATTATCGTCGCGCAGTTCGCGGGACGCGCCGTCAATACCGTCACGCCGGCGGCGAATCTCGGCGAGGCGCTCAAGGTCAGCCTGCTGTCGCGTCATTGCTCGACGCAGCGCGTGCTCGCCGCGATCATGTACACCGCACTGACCGCCTTCACGATCTCGCTGGTGCTCGTCGCGATCGGTACCGGCCTCACCGCGGCGCTGTTCGACGTGCCACGCCCCGCTGCGATCACGCTCGGCATCGCCGCTGGACTCTGCGCGATGATCGCGGCGGGCATCTACATCTTGGTCCGTCGAGGCATGTTGTCGACGCTCGCCAACCTCGGCGCGCGACTCCACATCGTCTCGAAGAAACGCCGCGCGAACTGGCGCAAACGGCTCGACGATCTCGACGCGCGCCTCAGCGGTAAGGTCGGCGCGCAGCACCGCGCCGGTGCCGCCGCGCTGATCCTGACCTCGCAGCTCCTCCAGAAGGCGATCACGTTCGTCGCGATCCTTGCCGCGGGCTTTCACCTCACGCCTGGTCAGCTGATCGCCGTGATGTCCGCGGGCGTCGTGATCGGCTGGATCTCGACGATCGTCCCGATGGGCATCGGGATCTCCGAAGGCGGCAATGTCGCCTTGTTCTCGCTGATCGGTGCGCCGCTCTCGCTCGGTGTCGCCCTCGCCCTCGCGCGACGCGTCAATCAATGCGTGTTCGCAGGCTTCGGCTTCGCGATCCTGGCCGGCGACAAGGTCGCCTCGAAGGTCCACGGCCATCTCACCGGCAAGCAGACCCGACGCCGAACGACCTCTCGAACACTCCCGGTGCAAGCCTGATGAAAGACTTCTTCCGTAAGTTTGCCCGCCACACCTCGACCGCGGTCGGCTCGCCCTACGCGTTCGTTGTCGCGTGCCTCGGGGTCATCTTGTGGGGCGCATCCGGCCCCCTGTTCAACTTCTCCGATACCTGGCAGCTCGTCATCAATACGACGACGACGATCGCGACGTTTCTCGTCGTGTTCATGATCCAGAACACGCAGAACCGCGATTCCAAAGCACTTCACCTCAAGCTCGACGAGCTCATCCATGCCGTGAAGGGCGCCCGAAACAAGATGGTCGACCTCGAGGACCTTCCAGACGAAGAGCTCGCGCGGCTCGAAGGTGAATTCAAGCGGTTACGCAAGGACCCGGACGCGTTGTCCGGCGCACCGCAATGATGGCCGTGCCCGGGCCGCCCTACGAGCGCTGGCGCACGGTGTCTGAGCCCAAGGGCACAGCGAAACGAGCGATTACGCCTACGTACCCAACTGGCACAGCGGCTGCTTGTCCGCTTGCTGTTCGAAGGAGCCGGTCATGTTTTCCTGGGCCATCACGTTCTTCCTCATCGCCCTGATAGCGGCGCTGTTCGGCTTCTTCGGAGTCGCGGCGGGCGCAGCGGGCGTTGCGAAGATCATCTTCGTCGTAGCGCTCATCATGACGATCATCAGCTTTGCTGTCGGTCGTCGCCCGACCCCATGAGCTCCTGGTATCAACATCCGTACGACCGACTCGGCGACAGAAAGGCAGTGACCTGAGGTGAATGGAAATATTCTAATCGTCGACGACGACGAGGACACGGCGGTCCTGCTGCGCGATTCGTTGCGCAAGCGGGGCTTCGATGTCGATGCCGTCACCTCTGGTCAATCCGCACTCGAACACCTCCGTACGTCGCCCGCGGACGTCGTCGTGACCGACGTGCAGATGGCCGGGCTGTCAGGCATCGAGCTCTGCCAAGAGCTTCGTCAACGTCACCCTGACCTGCTCCCGATCGTGCTCACCGGCCAAGGCGGCCTCGAGACCGCGATCGCGGCGATTCGCGCCGGTGCGTACGACTTCATCACCAAGCCGGTGAAGGTCGATGCACTCGCGATCTCCGTCGGTCGCGCAATCGAGCACCTCTCGCTCAAGCGCGAGGTCAAGCGCCTCCGCTCGGCGGCCGACCGCGACGTGCCGATCGACGGCATCGCGGGCTCGAGCCCGGCGATCCGCGAGACGATCGAGATGATCCGCCGCGTCGCCGATAGCGATGCAACGGTGCTCGTCACCGGCGAGTCCGGTACCGGTAAAGAGCTCGTCGCTCGCGCACTCCACAATTTGTCACCACGCCGCGACCAACCGTTCGTCGCTGTCAACTGCGCGGCGATGCCGGCGCCCCTGCTCGAGAGCGAGCTGTTCGGCCACGTCCGCGGTGCCTTCACCGATGCGAAGCGGTCGCGCGCAGGTCTGTTCGTTCAGGCCGGTTCGGGAACGATCTTCCTCGACGAAATCGGCGAGATGCCGATCGAGATGCAGGTCAAGCTGCTGCGCGTCCTCCAGGAGCGCAAGGTTCGCCCCGTCGGTGGCGACGAGGAAGTGCCGTTCGAGGCGCGCGTCGTCACCGCGACGAACCGCGATCTCGAGACCGAAGTCGAGGACAAGCGGTTCCGCGAAGATCTGTTCTATCGGATCAACGTCGTCGCGATTCCGGTTCCTCCGCTCCGCTCGCGTGCCGGCGATATCCTGCTGCTCGCGCAGTACTTCCTGAAGCGGATCGCCGGTCGTACGAACAAGCCCGTCCAGGGAATCTCCGGCCCCGCTGCTCGACTGCTGATGGATTACGACTGGCCCGGTAACGTCCGAGAGCTCGAGAACTGCATGGAGCGCGCGGTCGCGCTATGCCGTCTCGACGAGGTCACGGTCGACGATCTGCCTGCGAAGATCCAAGAACACCAGAGCTCGAAGATCGTGATCACCACGGAATCGCCGGGTGAGCTGATCACGCTCGACGAGATGGAGCGCCGCTACGTGAGGCAAGTGCTCAACGCGGTGGGCGGGAACAAGACCCACGCGGCGCGCATCCTCGGCATCGATCGTCGATCTCTGTATCGCCGCCTCGAAGAGCCGAGAAATGATCGCAAAGAAGAGCAGAAGTCCGATGCGCGTCCCGGCGATCATCATCGGGCCGGGAGCAATCCTCCCGCGCATCCGGCCAGCCCTCCCGCCTCGGCATCGGGTCATCATCCCGGCGAGATGGAGTGATTCGCGATCTCGCGGTATCACTAGCCCATGGTCATGCTCTCTAGCGAGCGACTTCGGCTGCTGATCGTCGATGATCAACAAGCCGATAGGCTCGCCATCCGGCGCGCTCTCGAGCACAGCGGTCTCACCGCCGAGATCGCCGAAGCGAAGAACGCGACCGAGGCGGTCTCGGCCACCGCCTCGCGAACGTTCGATTGCGTGCTCGTCGATCAAGAGCTTCCCGGCACGTCGGGCGTCGAGCTCGCGAAACAACTGCGCCACGCCGGCAACTTCACGCCGATCGTGCTCGTCACCGGACACCAGGATGAAGACGTCCTCGAGCACGCGATCGAAGCGGGCATCACGGACTTCATTCCGAAGACCGACCTGACGCCGCGCCGCCTCGGCTTGCGGATCAAGTTCGCCGTGCGGATCGGCCGCGCCGAAGAAGAATCGAAGAAGCAGCTAGACCGCGCGAATGCGGCGGCACGCGCGCGCGACGAGATCCTCGCGGTCGTGTCGCACGACCTACGCGGACCCCTGCACGCGATCAGCCTCGCGCACGAAGCCTTGCGCGACGAGCTCACCGGGCCTGCCACTCGTTACCTCGGAGCGATCGAGCGCGCGTCGATGCGTGCCGAGCGCTTGATCACGGATCTTCTCGAAGCGACCGCGATCGAAAACGGCGCGATCTCTCTATCGAAGGGCCTCGTCGACGCGGTGTCGATCGTCAAGCAGGCCGCCGCGGATCACGAGCTGCTCGTCAAGGAGACCGGCAGCAAGATCATCGCGCAGCTGCCCGACGAGCAGATCGTGGTCTCCGCCGATCGCGATCGCGTCCTGCAGGTCCTCGGAAACCTCGTCGGCAATTCTCTCAAGCACGCGCGCGGCACGCCGATCGAGATCAGCGTCGCGCGTCACGACCGCAGCGCGGTCATCGCGGTTCGAGACCAAGGTCCGGGAATCGGACCTTCCGAGCTCCCTCACATCTTCGACCGCTACTGGAGCGGCCGCACGAAGAAGGGTGGCGCCGGGCTCGGGCTCGCGATCGCCAAGGGCATCGTGTCGGCACACGGTGGGCAGCTCGCCGTCGACAGCAAGCCCGGCGAAGGCGCCAGGTTCTTCTTCACTCTCCCGCTCGCGAGCGCGCCCGAACGCGCGTAGCACCGTCGCGCACCGAGCGCGGCCGTCCGATCCGCGTCTTCACGTGATGCATAGGATGGCCTGATCCGCCGCGTCGAGCCCTGGCATAAACCGTGCTCGATTGGGCGCCATGAGACACTCCAATCACCCACGTCTCGTCGAGCTGGTACTAGGGCGGGTGTTGGAGCTGGTGGTTTACTCGGTGGAAGGCGTTCGAGGACGCTTCGGCCGCGGTAGAGCGCGCCCGCTGAGCCTGTCGTAGTCGCGACGCGGCGACGAGAGCGCGCCCGCTGAGCCTGTCGTAGTCGCGACGGGGTCAGACAGGAGTTGTACAAGTTGTCGTTCCGACTGCTCGAGATCGCAGAGCAGCGGCGCAGCGCAACGGGGTCACGCGGACGCGGGTCAGACAAGTACTACAAGTTGTCGTTCCCGCTGCTCGAGATCGCAGAGCAGCGGCGCAGCGCAGCGCAGCGCAGCGCAGCGGGTCGCAGCGCAACGGGTCACAACTTGTACACCTTGTGTCTCCCTCCCTCCCTGACCCTCCGTCCCACGGTGGGCGCGAGTCGAGCGAATCCGCAAAACCTGTGCGACTTGTGTTTGACCCTTCAATCGCACGGTGGGCGCGAGTCGAGCGAATCTGAACAGAGCGACGGCGCCTCGTCTCCGATTTAGTTGACCGAAACCACCTACTTCCCGACGCTCCGAAACGCGTGTCGTATCGCCCGGAGTGGCATCGCCCTTGCTGATGTGTCGTGCCATGCCGCAACCCACGAAAAACCCTGCCGGAGACCTAGAGTCCATCGATCCGAAGGCGCCATCCGAGGTCCAACCGGATGCCAACGAGGACAGCGATGAAGAGGCGCGCATCCCGCAGCGCCATTCGTCGGACAAGGACGACAGCGACGAGGACAGCGAGCTCGACGACGATGACGTCGAAGAGATCGATCTCGACGACCTCGACGCCATGGAAGGGCCGGACGCCTAATCTTCGTTGCTCGGAACAGTCGCTCTCATGAGGGACGTCGCCGGCGTCAGGTTCCCTTCGAGGATCTGTCTCGGGATCGGCGCCGTGCCGTTATCGGTACCGTCGACCGAGTAAAACAAGTACGTCGGTGCGGTCGCTTCACAGCGCAACTGTTGAAGAGTCGTTTGAACCTGTTCCGCGGACGGGCGATCTTCGTAGCTCTTGGCGAGCATCCGCTCGACGAGATCGATCAGACCAAACGGCGCATCGGGGCATCGCGGCGCGAGTGCCGGAACCGGACGATTCAAGTGCTGCACGAGGATCTCGACCGACGTCGCGCCGAGAAACGGCGGCCGGCCGGCGAGCGCTTGATACGCGACCACGCCGAGGCCGTAGACATCGCAGTATCCGTCGGGCTCACCACCGCGAGCTTGCTCGGGCGCCATGTACGTCGGCGTGCCGATCGCTTCGTTGTGATTCGTGTAGCGCACTCCCGCGAAGTGATGCGCGATGCCCCAGTCGATCACGCGCAGCTTGAACCGCGGATCGTTGGGCGTGAGCAGGATGTTATCGGGCTTGAGATCTCGGTGCGTGACGCCACGCTTGTGCGCCGCTGCCAGCACATCGGCCACGTTCGCGACGAAATCGATCACCTCGTCGTGAGCGAGCGGCGCTGTCATTTTCGATTGGAGCGACGTGCCCTCGACGAGCTCCATCGCGATCCATGGGCGCCCATCCTCGAGCAGACCGCACTCGAAGAATTGCGGAACACCGCTGTGTGCGATCGTCGCGAGGATCGCCGCCTCGCGCATCATCCGATCGATCGCGCGATCGAGGCGCAGCTGGTCGCCACGCAGGACCTTCAGCGCGACGACGCGTTTATCGAGGACGTTCGTGGCTCGGTACACCCACCCCATGCCACCCTGGCCGAGCAAACGGTCGACGCAGTACGCGCTGACCATCGAGCCGGTCCCGAGTGCAGCCTCGTTTGTGGGGTCCGGAGCGATCTTCGCCTGGGAGCTGACCATGGTCGAGTCGTCCACCGAGCACGCTGCGTGCCAGCCGGACTCGCTGTGATCCAGGACGTGCGCAGCCGCCACAAAGTCGACGTTTTCCGCCCCCCTGCGACCCTCACTTGGAGTCGTTTTTACTCGGCAAGCTTCCTGCACAATACGCGGACATGACCTCCGAACCCGCTACCGAGCTTGGCCCCAATTCGGTGGTCGGTTCGTATCGGCTCGTGAAGGAAATCGGCCGCGGCGGCATGGGCACGGTCTACGAGGCTCGCCACGTCGTGCTGCCTCGACGTGCGGCCGTCAAGGTCATGCACGGCGAGCTGCGCAAGCAGCCGGGGATGGCAACCCGGGTCGTTCAAGAAGCCGCGATCCTCGAAGACATCCGGCATCCCGGCATCGTCCGAGTGTACGAATGCAATCTGCTGCCCGACCATCGCCCGTGGATCGCGATGGAGCTGATCGACGGCGAGACGCTCGCGACGCGGCTCGTTCAGCGCACGGCGCTGTCGCCCGCTGAGGTCGCGACGCTCCTTGCCGAGGTCGCCGACGTGCTATCCGCGGTTCACGTCCGCGGCATCGTCCACCGCGATCTCAAGCCCGATAACCTGATCCTCACGCCGCGCGACCGCGACTTTCCGCTGCGCGTGATCGACTGGGGTGTCGCTCGGCTCGGTCCTATCGGGAGGCTCACCCTCGACGGACTTACGCCTGGAACGCCGATCTACATGTCTCCGGAGCAAGCGACCGGACGGAACATCGCCGCGCCTTGTGACATCTACTCGCTCGGCGTCATCGCATACGAGGCGCTCACCGGCCATCCGCCGTTCGATGGCCGCACGCTGGCCGAGGTCGTCTGCATGCACCTCGCGAGCGAGCCGGCGCCTCTGCAAGACCTCTGCGGCGCGCCCCAGGACCTGTGCGAGCTCGTGCATCGCATGCTCGAAAAAGATCCTTCCGTGCGCCCCGGCTCTATCGAAGTGCGCCAGCTTGCCCGGGCCATCGCGATCGAGCTCGCCGCGAGCTACGAGAGCATCGAAGTCGAAGGCGCAGAGCCTCGCCCGCGCGCGCAACGGCTGCATCGTCATGCCGGCGTCATCGGCCCGACCGAAGAAGTCGGGATCGTCGATCCCGAGGCCCTCGAGTTCGGGGTGACCGAGCTCGTGCCGACCATTCGGAAGCCGCGGTGGACCCCGGATATCGGATTCATCCCGGGCGAAGTCGCAGCCGAACAGAAGACCCGGGCCCCGATCAAAGCGGTTGTACCGAAAGGTCTGACCGATGCCGTCTCAGGTGAGATCCGCCCACCCAAGCGCGGCTGAGATCGAGCCGTTCGAGCGTGGCAGGCGCGCACGTTCGTGTCATTTGCGCTCACCACAGTGGGCTACGTGCGAACGCGTATGACACGACGCGCGACTTCGCTCGCCCGACTTCTTCAGCCATCGGCGCTAAGAGGTTTTCGGCAGGGCACGCGTGTTGCTCACGAGCAAGCTCGTCACTCACCCCAGGAGAAATGAACATGATCAAGAACGGAACTTCCGAATTCGACACGAACACCCGCCTCGACTCGCTCAAAGAAAGTGTCGGCGGACTGGTCGATGCCGGCAAGGAGCGCGCGGCGGCCCTCAAGGGCAAAGCGATCGAGGGCAAGGACGCCGTCGTTCGCGGCGGCACGAAGGCGATCAACACCGTCGGTGGCCTCATCAAAGAGCATCCGATCGCAGCGATCGGCATCGCGTTCGGTATCGGCTACCTCGTGATGCGTCTCGTTCGCCGCTAGCGATCGCGCAGCCGAGCGGTGGAGCTGTGATCCAGCCGCTCGGCGCGACCGCACTAGACGGCTTTCACGGCTTCGATCGCGCGTTTCTTCATGTCGATCACGATCGCAGCGCCGACGCCGCCCATCACGATCGCCGTGATCAAAAAGCCCGCCCACGCCGGCAGCCCGAGCGCGACCAGGACGAACGCGAGCGCTTGACCGAACAGCAGCGCAGCGACGACGATCGCGGCGAGACCGACGCCAGCGATCTTCGCAGACCCGGAAACTTCCTTGGCCTCTGCCTTGAGCTTGTCTACCTCCGCGCTCGCCATCTCCCGCGCATCGTGCAGCATCCCTTGAATGAGCTCGCGGGGTTCCTCTTCGGTTGCATGATTGTAGGTGGCCATGACGATCGTTATGGCAATCGCCATGCCCGGCACGATGATTGCTGAAAGTTCGCGCATGGAGATCAAACCGCCCGTCGACCATGCCGACGCGAAGGCCGCTCAAGCGCGACTCGAAGCAGCGAAGGAGTCACTCACGGAGCGATTCGAGGAATTGCATCGTCGGTTCAACGAGGCGAAGCACAAGCTGTCGCTCCCCGAGCAGATCGTGGCGCATCCGTGGCCCGCGGTCGGCATCGCGCTCGCGGTCGGCGCGCTGCTCGGGTTCTCCAGCGGTGGCAAGCGCCCGGCGATCGTCGAGAAGAAGACCGTCGGCGGCAGGATCACCGAGGCACTCCTCGGCATCGTCGGCACGCTCGCGCTCAAGATGATTCGCGAGATGGCGGTGAAGCAGTTCGGAGGCGCCGCCAAAGAGTGGTGGGATCAGAACCAGCGTCCGAGCGAGTCGTCGACCAACTACACGCCCGCGTTCTAGAAGTCCGAGCCGATCGCAAAGCCGAGATTCGTCGAGACGATCGGGACATCGATCGATCGCGTGCCCTGCCCGTACATCCGATACGCGTCGATCCCTTGATCGAGAAACAAGGCGCCGATGACTTTCGGTCCGCGCTTCAAGAAGAACAGCGGCGTCCACAGAAACCCGAGCGCCCGCACTTCGCCGCGGAGCTGGATCCCGGTGCCGGCGCCGATTCCCGGGCCCGTGTAGCCGCCCATCGTGCCGTCGACGCTGGCGATCCGCGGACCTCCACGCACGTAGAGCTCGAGGCCGTGCCGCAACACGGCGAGATACTTCACGTCGAAGCCGATGCCGGAGAGATCGGAGTGACCGGGTTTCGGCGTGCCGCCAAACACGACGAGCGTGGCGCCGTCACGATCGAACGCGAGGTCGCCGGCGGCCGACATCTCGAGCACGAGGTCGCCGGTGCGCATCCCGACGCCCAGCCGCAGGTGCAGCCCCGAGGACAGCGTCGGTGCGGCGCCGCCGCGCGCGGAGCTCACGCCAAAGGATTCCTCGTAGAAGAACCCGTCGGCGTGGGCGGCTCTCGCGACCGCACATGCGATCACGATGCCGGCGATCCGCATCTTTGACATCAGAGCAACCGCCGAGCCAGTTACGGAGCGAGCGCAGACCACATCTCGGTACCGAGGCGGCCGAATGCGCCGCAACCGCGACCACGCGTTTCTAACGAGCTCGCTGCCGTAACAGCTGCGAATTCCGCGGCATTCCGCTATGAAGATCACGTGGATTGGCACGTCGACGAAGACATCCGGGTCGCCGAGGGCCTCCCCGCCTCCACGTTCACCGATCGGGCGTTCCTCGATCGCGAGCTCGAGACGATGTTTCGGACGTCGTGGCTCGTCGTTCCCGAGCGCGGCGATGATCCGCGTCCGCTCGACGAGCAAGTCGCCGCTCGCGGCTCGCGCGTTCCGATCACGATGCTGCATCGCCCGCTCTATCTGCAGCGCGGCTGGGACGACGACAAGCTCCGCGCCTTCCCGAACACGTGCACGCACGCGTGGTATCCGCTCGTGCTCGGCGCGAGTCGCGGCCCGACGCTCGTCTGCGCCCAACACGGCCGGCGGTTCGACTGCGAGGGCAAGTTCATCTCGCAACAGGGGTTCGGCAGCGCGCCGAATTTTCCGCGCCCGTGCGACTCGCTGCAATCGCTGCCCGTCGAGACCTGGCGCCGGCTCGCGTGGATCAACCTCGATCCGGCCGCCGCTCCGCTCGGCGAAGCACTCCGCGAAGTCGATGCTTCACTCGCGAAGATGCCCGCGATGCCCGAGCGCATGTCCGCCGAGATCCGCGATGTCGCCGGCAACTGGAAGCAGCACTCGTGGAACTTCCTCGATCAGTTCCACATCGGCTTCGTGCACCGCGCGCCCGGTGGGCTCGCCGACGCGATCGATCTCGCCACCTACCAGACCGAGCTCCACGGCAATGCCGTCTTGCAATGGGTCTACGCGCGCGACGCGGCCGACGGCTTCGATCCGGCGTGGCTCCCGGAACGGTTTCACGATCCGAAAGGCCGCCGCGTGTTCGCGCTGTGGTGGTTCATCTTTCCGAACGTCGCGCTGAACTTCTATCCATGGGGCCTCTCGGTCAACGTCTACCAACCGATCGCGGATCGCCCCGACGCGACGCGCTTTGTCTGGTACCAATTCGCGCTCGACCGCGAGAAGCACGCCGAGCGCGATCGTCGCTGGCTCAGCTCGCAGGTCGACGCCGAAGATGTCGATGCGCTCGCGCAAGTTAGCCGCGGCCTGCGCTCGGGATTCGCGCCGCGCGGACGCTTCGCTCCCGAGCACGAGCAGGCGTCGCACTGGTTTCATCGCGCGATCGCCCACGCCGTTCGATAGCTAGTAGCGGGCTTCGTACTCTTCCGATGTCTCTTCATCGGCCGCAGCGAGCTCGTACAACAGCGCGCGAAGCTCGATCACCCGCGGGGACGACGGCGTATGCGACTCCTCGCCGAACCCGCGTTCGTCCTCGACGCCGCGCAAGGCTTCAGCGATCTCGTCGGTCGTCGCGCCCATCGCGATGATTCGATCGGCGATCAACGGATCGACGTCTCCGAGAAGGTGGTTCACGTCGGACATCGTCGCAGCTGACTTCATGCGGCCTGACATTGCACGCCGCGATCCATGTGCGCGTCCGCGACACGTGCGCGATCGTCACATCACCGGATAGCGACGCGCGAGCTCGGGATTCAAGCGCTCGACGGATTGCTGCAGCGTCTCGTCGCCCATCACCACGCGCCGGCCAGCATCTTCTGCGCGGCTGACAAACGGCGTCAGTTGATCGAGCAGCGCATCCGTCATGACCGCCGCGAATTCTCGCTCGCGTTCGGCATGACCGCCGGTGATCCGGATCAGATACATCCGGAAGCCCAGCGTCGTCTTATACGCGTCGTACGCGAGCCAGCGTTGTTGCTCGCTCGCGTGCTCGAAGGCGACATGCGGATGCAGCATGTCGATCTCGCCGTTGTAGAGATCATCGAGGTCGCCCAGCGATCGATCCATCCACTCGCAGACATCGCGTGCGCCACGGTCGAGCTCGAACCTTTCGCCACGCCAGCGCCGCTGCAGCTCCGCGACCGCTCGCTTGAAGTCGTCGTACGCCTGTCCCAGGGGAGTGAAGATGTCGTCATGCATGTTCGTAGGCTTTGCAGCCGGCGGGCCGTGCGTAACTCCGCGTTCCCGCGGGAACGTGAAATCGTCGACGGACGACCGTCGGACAGTGGGGTGCGTTGGCCTGGGCCTGCCGTTCCAGTAGCATCGCCGCGATGCAGCCGCAGACCCGCGCCGAGCTCACCTCGTACAAAGAGACCTCGCTCCACAAGCACGTGATGGAGTTCCTCGCGGCGCTCGAGGCGCGCGGCGATCGGCGCCTCCACATCGGCTCGTTCGGTCAGAGTCCGGGCGGTCGCGAGATGCCGCTCGTCGTGCTGTCCGCACACGGCATTCGGACGCCCGAAGAAGCGCGCAAGCGCGGACTGCCGGTCGTGCTCGTCATCAACGGCATCCACGCCGGCGAGGTCGAAGGCAAAGAGGCCGCGATGATGCTGATGCGCGACCTCCTCGACGGCAAGCACGGCGATCTGCTCGCCGAGCTGACCCTCGTGGTCGTCCCGCTGTTCAACCCCGACGGCAACGACGCGATCGATCCCGCAAATCGCCGGCTCGATCTCAAGAAGCTCGAAGGCCAGGACGGCCCCGACCTCGTCGGTACGCGCGTCAATGCCTCGGGCATCAACCTCAACCGCGACTACATGCGGCAGGCGACGCTCGAGATGCGGCTGCTCCAATCGCGCGTCGTTCAGATCTGGGAGCCCGATCTGACGATCGATACGCACGCGACGAACGGCTCCGTGCATCGCATGTCGATGACCTACGACGTCCCGCACACCGTCGCGAGTGGCCGCCCCGAGCCGATCGCGTTCATGCGCAACAAGATGATGCCCGCCGTGCAAGCGGCACTCGCGAAAGATCACGCGCTGCTCGCCGGCTGGTACGGCAACTTCGTCGAGGACGAACGCACGATGGAAGCGCGACGCGACGCCGATCCCGCGGCGCCCGTCACCGAAGGCTGGATGACGTACACGCATCACCCGCGGTTCGGCTCGAACTACCGCGGCCTCTCGAATCGGCTCGATCTCCTCCTCGAGTGCTACTCGTACCTGACGTTTCCGGATCGCGTGACGACGACCTACGCGACGCTGCTCGAAGCCCTGCGCTACGTCGCGGCGCATCGCGATGACGTCGTGCAGCTCGTCGCAGCGAGCCGCGCACCGCGTGACAAGATCGCGATCCGCTACCGACTCGACGCGTTCGACGGCACGATCGAGATTCCGACGATGACCCCACGCGTGCCCGGCGGCCCACCGACGCAAGCGCCCGTGCGTTACTTCGGAAACTTCGTGGGCACGACGATCGTCGACCGGCCACCGGCGTATCTCGTCGACGCCAACATCGCCGCGCGCCTGACGGGTCACGGCCTGCGCGTCGTCCCGGCACGAGGATCGATCGAAGTCGAGGTCGCGACGATCAGCGGCTTCGGCACCGAAGGCGGCCGCAAGATCCTCGAGTCGGCGATCGTCGGCGACGTGCACGTCACGTGGACGCGCGGCATGCGCACGGGCGACGGCCTCCATCTCGTGCGCACCGATCAGCCGCTCGGCGCCGTCGCGGTCTATCTCTGCGAGCCCGAGAGCGACGACGGCGCGATCGAGAACGGACTCGTGCCGCCGCCGATCATCGGGGCAGAATTCCCGATCTCGCGCGTCCTGTCGTAGGCGTTTCGGCGGCCACACCCTACATCGTCGAGACGGACACCGTCGTCACGGCGCCAATGTGGGCTGCGCAAACTTCGTTCAGTTCTCGACGAGAAGTTGCTGTTTCCTCGTCGGGTCGGCTGGTTTAGATCGTGCACTTCTGCGACGCGATGAAGTCCTTTGCTGTCGTCGCGCTGGTTTTCGCGAGCACCGCGATCGCGCGCGCCCAGGTCGTCGAGTCTCAAGAGAAGCCGGCGTGGGGTATGGGGGTGAAGGTGCGACGCGCGTGGGTGACGCCGTATGTCCAGAAGCTGTTCATGGGCGACGTGCCCGGCACCGCGACGATGGACGGCGCCGGCCTCGACTTCACGCGGCGCACCGGCAGCTCCGAGGTGGTGTTCGGCTTCGGCTACGATCGCCTGGACGCGATCGACGGCTACTACCTCGAGAAGGGCGGCGACCCGCTCGTCCCCGGCAAGGTCGACTACGTCACCTTCCACAATCCCCACTGGTGGACGGCCGAGCTCAGCATCATCAATCACGCGCAGATCCACAAGTTCCTCGAGTTTCGCTACGGCGCCGGCATCGGCCTCGGCCTGATCCGCGGCACGATCCTGAAGACCTCCGCGATCTGCACCGGATCGAACATCCAGCAGGACTGCATGCCAGATCCGGCCGGCATGTTGATGAACCATCCGGCCGACATCCCGCCGGTACTGCCGGTCGTCAACATCCTCGTCGGTCTGCAGTTCCGTCCGTTCGAGTTCCTTCACATCCATCTCGACGCGGGCCTCCACACGGTGCCGTACGTGACACTCGGCGCCACTCTCTATCTCTGGTGACTCCCGCCTCGTCGGAGTAACTACTCCTTCGTATAACGCCCGGCGTGACGGTCGGCATCACGGGCGCCAACGGGTTCATTGGAAACCACCTCATCCGATCGGCGTTGGCCAAACATCATCGGCCCGCGGTGTTCCTGCAGTCCGGAAGCTCGACTGGCCCGATCGATGATGTCCTCGGATCCTGCGATGTGTTCTGGGGAGACCTCCTCGAGCCGGACAGCCTCGATCCGTTTCTCCGTCGCTCCTCGGTCGTGTTTCATCTGGCCGGTTTCAATCGCTACTGGTCGCGAGATCCGCGGACCTTTCATCGCGTCAATATCGAGGGCGCGCTCAATATCGCGAAGGGATGTTCGCGCAACGGCATCGAGCGACTCGTTCACGTCTCGAGCTGCATCACGTTAGGCGCTTCGGATCGCCCCGTCGCGAGAAACGAACAGTCCGAGTTCAACCTGCACGGCATTCGGTTTCTCTACGGCGAGACCAAGCGCGCCGGTGAATTCGAAGTTCAAAACTGGGCACGCAAGAGCGGGCTCTTCACGGTCATCGTCAATCCCACCTCCGCGATCGGCGAGCGAGATCATGGGCCGACACCGATCGGCAAACCGATCTCGGATATCTGCAAAGGCTTGTGGCCCGTGTACGTCGCCGGAGGCGCGTGTTTCATCGACGTGCGCGATGTGATCGACGGCCTCTGGCTCGCGCTCGAGAACGGCAAGACGACCGAGAGATATTGTCTCGCCGGCGACAACCTCACCAATCGTGAATTCATGACGCTCGTCGCGGCGCTTGCCGGCGCAGCCGAGCCAAGGCTCCAGGTTCCTCGACTGATGCTCGACGCGCTCGCCCGCGGAGCCGAATGGATCTCCGATCGGCTGACCCATCGCGAGCCGATGCTGACGCGCGGCATGACCGCGCTCGTCGGACGCTACCTGTACTTCGACGGCGCGAAGGCTCGACGCGAGCTCGGCTTTGCTCCCGGACCGAGCGCGGCAGGCATCGAGCGGTGCGTACGCTGGTTTCAGGCTCAGCACCGGGGAGCTCGCACATGGAGTTGATCACCGGAGCCACCGGGTTCATCGGCAGCAACCTCGCTCTGCGCCGACTCGACAAGCAGCGCCCGATCCGCTTGCTGTGCCGCGAGCAGAGTCTCGAGCGCCTGCCGCCGCGCTTGAGAGCGGACGCCGAGATCGTGATCGGAGACCTGCGCGATCGCGACTCGCTCGAGCGAGCCGTCCGCGATGTCGAGCTCGTGTTTCACTGCGCGGGGCATGTCTCGGACTGGGGCACCGACGCCGAGTTCGACCAGACCAACGTCCGAGGCACCGAATGGCTGCTGCAGGCAGCGGCACGTCAACCGCTCGAGCGGTTTGTTCACCTGAGCTCGATCGCGGTGTTCGGGGTTCCTTCGCCCGCCGACTTCGACGACTGGACCCCGTACGGCTCCGGTAACGACCCGTACTCGCGAACCAAGATCGCCGGTGAAGCCCTCGCGCTTCGCTATCACGCCGAAGCCAAGCTCCCCGTCACGGTGCTGCGTCCGGCGGTCGTCTACGGCCCGAGAAGCACGTGGGTCGAACAGCCGCTCAAGATGATCCAGCAACGCAAGATGTTTCTGATCGGCGGCGGCCGCGGTACGTGCCACCCCTGCTACATCGAGAACCTGCTCGACGCGATCGAGCTGGCCGCGGTTCACCCCGACGCTGTGGGCGAGGCCTTCATCGTCGCAGACGACGAGCCGGTTTCGTTTCGCGAGTACTTCGACCATCTCGCACGGCTCGGCGGACAAGGCCCACTCAAACGATCGATCCCGCTCTTCGCGGCGCGCGCGGTCGCCAGCGGCTTCGAGATGATGGCTCGCCTGCGCCGCGCCAAGACCCGACCGCTGTTGACCCACACGGCGATCGACCTCGTGTGCACGCCGAGTCGGATGTCGATACGCAAGATTCGGGACACGCTCGGGTTCCGTCCGCGGTTTGGCTTGTCACGCGCCATGGCCGCGCTCGCGACACATTACAATTCGTCGTCGTAGAGCACGTCGTTCGCCGCTCGTGCTACCGATGAGGCGTGCGCGTTCTCGTGTTGCTCTTGGTCGCCGCGTGTGGCCGGATCGGCTTCGCGCCGGTCGATGATGCCGCCGATGCCGGCCCACCCGACGAGCACAGCGGGACCCGGATCAAGCTGACGTGGGTCGATTACGACGGCACGCGCGAGCTCACGGGGATCTACGACTCGCAGCGCGGCGAACTGTGCAACTCCGAAGCCTGGGCGGATGGCACGACGTATTGCCTCCCTTCAGATCGCTTCTTCGCGGCGTATACGGACGCGAGCTGCACTCAACCGATCGGCTGGAATCCCTTCGGCCCGAACGGATTCCAGCCCAAGTACGCCGAGGAGCTTCCTCTGCCTTGCGCGTCGTTCGCGCACTTCTATCCGATCGGCGCGGCGCTCGCGACGTCGTATTACCTCTCGAACGGCTTCGGTGGCTGCAGCGGGCCGTATCCGAATAACAATCCGCAGGTCACGCTCTACACGCTTGGCCCGGAGATCTCGGTCCCCACGACCTTCGCGTCGATGACCGTCACCAACACCCCCTCGACGGGCAGACTCTCCACGCACTACTTCGAGACCACCGACGGATTTCGAATGCAGGCAGCGCTGTACGACACGACGCTCGCTGCGGAATGCTCGGTGTCTACTTACGATCAAGGGACCGCGTGTCTGCCAGCTAATGGCGTCACGACCACATTTCAGGATTCATCGTGCACGCAACCGGAGATCGACGTTTCTTCGTCATGCCCGATGCCGCGCTACGCGGCCGCGTTGGCAATTAATCAGTGCACGACCGACCAGCCGACGCTCTATCGCGTCGGTGCAACGCAGTCAGCATCTCACTACAGCTGGAACGGCATGACGTGCGCGCCGGTGACCGCAAAGGCGGGCTACGACTACTATCGATTCGATTCGGCGGTCACGGTCCCGTCGGTCGCGATCCAGCCCGACACCGTGCCCGGAAAAAGGATCCAGATCCGCCGGGTCGTCGGCGAAGGCGCGAGCCTGCGCGGCACCAACATGTACGACACCTTGTTCGACGCGCAATGCGACGCGCAAAATGCGAGCGATGGCACGCTGCGGTGCTTACTCGGCGCGCCGTCCGTGCAGAAGTACTACAGCGATGCCGCCTGCACGATGTCGTTTTTCGGCTGGCAGGCGCTACCCGATCCCGGTTGCTCGTCGGTGGCAGTACCGGCTTTCCTGCAGGTGCCCTCGATGGCAGGCACGTCGGTCTACCGAACGGGCACGCGCATCACGGGACCGGTCTATACGGCCCTCTGCGTGCAGCTGCCACCGACGTCGACGATCTACGGTCTCGGCGCCGAGATCACAGCGGATCAGCTCGTGGCAGGCGCTCCGGGAACCGATCCCTGACCTCGTGTTCGTCGGAGGCTCGCCAAACCGCCGACATGATGCCGCGACGATGCATCGGTTGTTAGTCGAGATGACTTCGTCGCCATCGAGGCTTGGCGGATGCTGCTCGCATGCGTGCTGGTTGGTTTGCCGCGGTCGCGCTGTTCGCCGCGTGCACCAAAGCCGCTGATCGAGTGCCCGACGCCCGGCTGCTGGCGGATACCCTATCGAGCCCCGACGCCTGGACGTGTGCCAGCGACTTTTGCAACGTGCTGGGTCAGACGGGGTGCTGCTCGGTGTTCAAGTGCAGTTGGATCATCGACTCGCTCGCCCCGCGGATCGGTCATATCGACTGCTCACCTGACGGCTCGGTGCCGCTCGGCGGTGTCTGCTCCGTTCGCGCCGGTGGCGACGACAATTGCGTTCGAGGCAGCGTTTGCTACGAGGGCACCTGCAGGCAGATCTGCGATCAAAACGACATTAACCCTCGGTGCTCGGCTGGGTACGCGTGCATCGTGCACGACGATCTGTTCGGCCCGACCGGTCAGCCGAAGGCAGCCGGCACCTGCGATCGAAGCTGTGATCCGCTCGCAAATTGCGACGGCTCACTCGTGAAGCATTAACGCGATAGCGGTCGCTATCTCGAGATCGCGCCGACCTTCGACGAGCGGCCCCGGTAACAACGCGTTCGCTCGGCGGCGACGACGTCTCGTATCCGTTCGCCGAGCGGACGCTGCGCCGACACCTCCCTGAATCAAGCGATCGTGAGCTTGCGACTCGCGCCGCGCGCCCATTGTCCCCAAGGGGCGCGTCGCAGGATCGCGGTCGCGCGCTCGGTCACGATCGGCGACAGCACCCCGGCCGCTGCTTCCGCGAGTGCCGCCGCGAGCTCGCCCGCCGTCGAGAACCGATCGTCCGGTGACTTCGCGAGTGCGACCGCGAGCACCGACTCGACCGCCTCCGAGACCGCCGCATACTGGTTCGGCCGCGGCGGCATGCGATAGACCACCTCGTGCAACATCGCCGGTGCTTCGCTCGGAACGACCGCCGGGCGCCCGGTCAACAAGCGATACGCCACGATCGCGAGCGCGTACACATCCGCGCGTTGATCGATCAACGCACCACGCGCCTGTTCCGGTGCCATGTAGCCGGGCGTGCCGACGATCTGACCGACCGTCACCGTGGCCTCGCCATCGGCGAGCTTCGAGACGCCGAAATCGAGGATCTTCCAGATCACGCTCGCGCCATCTCGGACGGCGAACAGGTTCGCGGGCTTGAGATCGCGATGCACGACGCCGGCTTTGTGTGCGGCGTCGAGTCCAGCGGCAACCTCGCGCACGATGCGAACGACCTCGCCGATCTCGCGCATCGGTTGCTGCTTGATCAGCTCGGCGAGATCTTGTCCCTCGAGCCGCTCCATCGCGAGATAAGGCAGTCGTGCATCGGGTGCGGATACATCGAGCATGCGCACGATATTCGGTGCGTCGAGGCTCGCGATCGCCCTCGCTTCGCGATGAAACCGACGCAGCGCATCTTGATTGCCAAGGAGGTGCGCCGCGAGCACCTTGACCGCACACGGCTGGCCGCGCTCGTCCTCGGCCGCATACACCTCGCCCATCGCGCCGCGGCCGAGCACCGAGAGCAGCCGGAACCGGCCGAGCTGATCGCCGGAATGACGACCCTCGCCGGGCGCACGTGCATCGCGCATCTCGGCGTGCGCTTCCGCGAGCTGCGCTTCGCGTTGTGCAAGCGCGCGCAACGCCGCGTGGTGTTCGTAGAGCACGCGCCGCATCGTCCGGTACGCATCGACGCCACCGATGACCGCGCCGATCATCACGAGCTGAAGCATGACGAGCAGCACGAGCTGCCAACGATCAGACATCGCGTTCGGACCGATCAGCCCGCGACGCTCGACCCATCCACCGAGCTGCGCGACACCGAGCCCACCGAATGCGATCGCCGACAGCGACAGTCCTGCGACCGTGCTCTTGCGCCCCGCGCCGCTCGCGAACGCGTAGATCGATACCGGGACGACCGCCGCATACGCAGAATAGACGCCCCAATAAAAGAAGCCGGTGGCGTTCGCGCCGGCGGCGAAGAACGCCAGCGCGGTCACCTTCCACGTCCGGTACTTCTGCACGTCGTGACTCGTCGCCGCGTAGACGACGCACGCGATCCCGTTGATCGCGAGCGCCGCGCCGTGAATCGTCTGGCCGAGCCGGTCACCACCGAGCAGCAGCACGAAGGCGAGCGCGCCGAAGCTCATCGCCGCGAGGCCGAGCGCGAACGCCCACGACCGCCGCGCCTCGAAGCGCTCCATCGCGATCTCGGGCGTCGCCGCCGCAGATTCGCCCGAGTCCTTCGTGGAAGGCAAAGCGACGGTCGGGAGCGAATCGGCCGTCACCAAAGTCCCCCCACCGGCTGATCCTACGACAACGCTCGACGACGTCGTGGCAGCCCTGATCGATCGCCCCCGCGCTGTCGAGTGAAGCTCTGCGGGTTGGTCGGGGTCGAAGCAGCGGGCGTCCACTACATCGACATTTGTCAGCGCCAAACGCGGAGCGCCGAGCCGCCTTCGCAGCGGCGCTCGAGAAGTTCCGTCGCGTCGACATCGTCGTCGTGAATGCCGCCGTCGAGGTCATCGGCCGGCGGATCGAGGAGATCAGCGAAGCGGACTTCGACCGCGTCTTGCCGCGGCGCTTTTCTATGAAGCATCGGATCGTTACCGGGAAGCACACCCAATCAGTCTGTCTCCGAGCATTGGGGAGCAGCGGAACCACGACCTGCGTGCCGAAGCATCCGGGCATGCTGACCAAGACCTCACCCAGGACGCCGCTGCCGGGCGCAACTCGTCCTTCGTCTCTTCAACGTCTGCGAGGAGTTTCCGGCTGCGTGCGAGTAGCTCGCGGGGCCTCGAGTGTCGGCCCGTTGACACTTTCGGATAGAACGCGAGTCGTCAGGCGCGCATCGAATTTGCAACAGCAGGGCTCATGACGACAGCCAAGATCCCAGCACAGATGAAGGCCGCAGCATTCGACCAATACGGCCCGCCCGAGGCCGTACATGTCGAGCTCGTGCCGGTCCCGAAGGTCGGCCCCCACGACGTCCTCGTAGAGGTCGCCACGGCGGGCGTTGGCGTTTGGGATCCCGAGATGGTCAACGGCTCGTTCACCGTCGGCAAGGTCGACTTCCCGCAGGTGATCGGCTCGGACGGCGCCGGCGTCGTCCGCGCTATCGGCGAGCAGGTCACGCGCTTCGCAATCGGCGATCGGGTCTATGGATGGGGGTTCGGCAACGCCAAGGGTGGCTTCTATGCCGAGTTCGCCTCGATCGGCGAGAAGGAGCTCGCCCATCTTCCGAAGACCATCGCCCTCGACGAAGCCGGTGCCCTTACGATGTCAGGGATCACCGCGCTTCTCGGGCTCGAGCATCTCGAGCTCGTGAGCGGCGACCCGTTGATGATCCTCGGCGCCAGCGGCGGCGTCGGGCACGTGGCGACGCAGTTGGCGAAGCGCCTCGATCTGCGCGTGTTCGCCGTCGCCTCCGGCAAGGAGGGCGTCGCGCTCGTCGAGCGACTCGGCGCCGACACGGTCGTCGACGGGCATCACCCGTTCCAGAAGGCAGCGCGCGAGTTCGCGCCCGATGGATTTGCCGGCGCGCTCGTGTTCTCCGGTGGTCACGGCTGGAAGGACGCGCTCGAGCTCGTCGCGTCCGGCCGTCATGTCGCCTGGCCGAACGGCGTCGAGCCCGAGCCGACGACCCCGCGCGGGCTCGAGCGGCACGCGTACGACGCCGCGATCTCGCAGGCCGCGCTGGAGCGCCTGTCCGCGCTCGTGGCGCGTGGGCCGTTCCACGTCCACATCATGAAGACCTACGGTCTCGAAGCCACGGCACAGGCACTGCGGGATGTGCAACAGCACCACCTCGGGAAGCTCGCGATCAAACTCCAGTAACGGCGCGTCAGCCGGCGGACGCGCGTGTCGAACCCAATTCGCGCAAGGAATCGACAAACTCCGCAAGATTCAGTCGCGGCAAGCGGTGATCATCAAACAACGAGGGCATCTCGGCGCAGTGCCTGGGTAATGATGCCGGCGCGATGGCAAGAGGTCAGACCTCGCCCGAGGAAGGAGCCGGACCCGCCGTCGACGCGTTCGAGTTTGGAACCTTCAAGCTCGTGCCATCGGAGCGAGCGCTCTATGAAGACGACCGGCTCGCCGAGATCGGCGGTTCGACGTCCTGCGCGAGCTCGTTCAACACGCCGGTGTTCTCGTGACGTCGCGGGAGGTCACGGCGAAGGTCTCGCACGACGCTGTCGTCGAAGAGGGCAATCTTCGCGTCCACATCGCGAGCCTCCGGATGAGGTTGAAGGATGGCCGCGACGGCGGGCGCTTCAGCGCGACATCGGTCAGTCCTGGGTACACGTTCTGCGCGCGGATCGCTACGGACTACGTCGATGTCGGCGTGGCGGCTTCCTGCAAGCGAACGATGACTCGCACTTCATCGAGGAACCTCTCTGCCGTGAACGAGAGCGGCAGACCGTACGGACGTAGTCGACGGTGGAGATGCAGCAGCGTCGACGGTGCGGAGGTTCGGAGCGGCTCGCCAAAGTCATCTCACTCGGCGGATTTTCGT
>JAQBQF010000054.1 GCA_028287115.1 Myxococcales bacterium | reverse complement strand
GCGCCGCCATATCGGCCCCGACGCCGCGGACGTGAAGGAAATGCTCGCGCTGCTCGGCGTCGATTCCCTCGACGAACTCGTCGAGCAAACCGTTCCCGCGGCCATCCGCCTCAAAAAACCCCTCAACATCGGCGAGCCCCGCGGCGAATTTGAACTGCTCCAGGAGCTCAAGCAGATCGCGTCGAAGAATAAGGTTTTCCGTTCGTTCATCGGGATGGGCTACTACGACACGATCACCCCGCCGGTGATCCAGCGCAACATCCTCGAGAACCCCGGCTGGTACACGCAGTACACGCCGTATCAGGCGGAGATCTCGCAGGGCCGCCTCGAAGCGCTCGTCAATTTCCAGACGATGGTCGAGGACCTGACCGGGCTGCCGCTCGCGAATGCGTCGCTCCTCGACGAGGCGACCGCGGCTGCCGAGGCGATGCACATGTGCTTCGCGCAAGGCGACGGCAAGCGCGAGACGTTCTGGGTCGAAGCCTCGACCCATCCGCAGACGATCGCCGTGATGCGCACGCGCGCCGAGCCGCTCGGCATCGATCTGCGCGTCGCACCGGCGGCGGAGATTCGCGCGGCGGTCGGCTCGAAGGACGGCGCGTCGATCGCGGGCGTGCTGCTCTCGTATCCGACGACCGATGGCCAGGTGATCGACTATCGCGATCTGATCGCGGCGATTCACGCGGCCGGCGCTTCGGTCGCGGTCGCGACGGATCTGCTCGCACTCGCGCTCATGACACCGCCGGGTGAGCTGGGCGCGGATATTGCGCTCGGCTCCGCGCAGCGGTTCGGCGTGCCGATGGGCTTCGGCGGTCCGCACGCGGCGTTCCTCACCGCCAAGGACGATTTCCGCCGGCAGATGCCGGGCCGGATCATCGGCGTGTCTCGCGATGCCAAGGGCAAGATGGCGTATCGCCTCGCGCTGCAGACCCGCGAGCAACACATTCGCCGCGAGAAGGCGACCTCGAACATCTGCACCGCGCAGGTCCTGCTCGCGGTGATGGCCTCGATGTACGCCGTCTATCACGGCCCCGCCGGGCTCACGCAGATCGCACGGCGCGTGCGCGCGTTCACGACGCTGGTCGCCGCCGGGCTCGCGAAGCTCGGCTACAAGGTCCGCGACGGCGTTTACTTCGACACGCTGCGCATCGATCTCGACGCGCACCGCCAGGCCAAGGTCCTCGCGCGCGCGCTCGAGCGCGGCGTCAACCTGCGCCGCTACGACGACGGCCTCGGCAACTACGGTCTCGGTATCTCGTGTGACGAGACCACGCAGCACGCCGACGTTCACGACCTGCTCGAAGCGTTCGCGATCGACAGCACCGAGTTGCCGTTCGAGGTCGGGGCGCTGATCACCGCGACCGAGGTTCCGGAGATTCCAGCTGCCGTGCGCCGCACGTCGCCGTTCCTCACGCACCCGACGTTCGAGCGCTATCACGCCGAGCACGAGATGCTGCGCTACTTGAATCGGCTGACCGCGAAGGACCTGTCGCTGACGACCTCGATGATCCCGCTCGGATCCTGCACGATGAAGCTCAACGCGACGAGCGAGATGCTGCCGGTGACGTGGCCCGAGTTCGGACGGATCCACCCGTTCGCGCCCGCGGAGCAGTGGGGCGGCTATCGCGCGATGTTCGATCAGCTCGAATCCTGGCTCGCGGAGATCACCGGGTTCTCGGCGGTGTCGCTGCAGCCGAACTCGGGCGCGCAAGGCGAGTATGCCGGTCTGCTCGCGATCCGCGCGTATCATCGCGCACGCAACGAGGCGCATCGCACGGTGTGCCTGATCCCGCAGTCGGCGCACGGCACGAATCCAGCCTCGGCGGTGATGGCAGGCATGCAGGTTGTCGTCGTCGCGTCGGCTTCCGACGGTACGATCGATCTTGCGGACCTGCGCGCGAAAGCCGACAAGCACGCCGGCCAGCTCGGCGCGTTGATGGTGACGTATCCGTCGACGCACGGCGTGTTCGAAGAAGGCATCCGCGAGGTCTGCGAGATCGTCCATCGCCACGGCGGACAGGTCTACATGGACGGCGCGAACATGAACGCGCAGGTTGGCCTCACGCGTCCCGGCGACATCGGCGCGGACGTCTGTCACCTGAACCTCCACAAGACGTTCTGCATCCCGCACGGCGGTGGTGGTCCGGGCATGGGGCCGATCGCGGTCGCCAAGCACCTCACGCCGTACTTGCCGGGGCATCCGCTCGCGGCGCAGGGCTCACAGCCCGTGGGTCCGGTCTCGGCGGCACCGTGGGGCTCGGCGTCGATCCTCCCGATCTCGTTCGCGTACATCGCGATGATGGGCGAGCCCGGGCTGCGCCGCGCCACCGAGGTCGCGATCCTCGGTGCGAACTACATAGCGAAGCGCCTCGCACCGCACTTCCCCGTGCTCTACACCGGCCAGAACGGACGCGTCGCGCACGAGCTGATCCTCGACTGCCGCGGATTCAAGAAGACCGCGGGCGTCGAGGTCGAGGACATCGCGAAGCGCCTGATGGACTACGGCTTCCACGCGCCGACGATGTCGTTTCCGGTGCCCGGCACGCTGATGGTCGAGCCGACCGAGAGCGAGAGCAAGGCGGAGCTCGACAGGTTCTG
>JAQBQF010000023.1 GCA_028287115.1 Myxococcales bacterium | reverse complement strand
GGCGACGTCCGGATGGTCGACGTCGGCGATAAGCCACTTTCGCACCGCCGCGCCGTTGCAACGGCGCGCGTGCGCATGCTTCCCCAAACCGCTCGGCGGTTGCGCGACCTGCCGAAGGGCGACGCGCTCACAACCGCTCAGCTTGCCGGGATCATGGCCGCCAAGCGGACGAGCGAGCTGATCCCGCTCTGCCATCCGCTGGCGTTGTCGCACATCGAGGTGTCGCTCGTCGTCGAGGACGAGAGCGTTGAGATCAGCGCATCGGTGGCGACGACCGCGCAGACGGGTGTCGAGATGGAGGCGCTCGTCGCCGTGACGGTCGCGGCGCTCACGGTGTACGACATGGCGAAGGCGATCGACAAGGGAATGATCGTCGAGGACGTGCGGCTCGTCGAAATGGCGAAGGAGGAAGTGTGAGAGCCGCGGTGTTGACGGTTTCCGACGGCGTCGCCGCCGGTGAGCGCGAAGACGGCAGCGGCGACGCGCTCGAGGAGCTGCTCGCCGGCGAGGGGTTCGACGTCGTGCGCCGCGTCGTTCCCGACGAGCGCGAGGAGATCTTCCGCGCGATCTGCGACCTGTCGGAGGACGTGCGACTCGTATTGACGACCGGCGGGACGGGAGTTGCGCCGCGCGATGTGACGCCGGAGGCAACGCTGGGAGCGATCGAGCGCCAGGTGCCGGGCATCGCCGAGGCGATTCGCGCCGATGCGATCGCGAAGACGACGCACGCGCTGCTGTCGCGCGGGGTCGCAGGCGTGCTCGGGCAAACGCTCGTCGTCAACCTCCCGGGCTCACCCGGCGGCTGCCGCGACGGTTTCGCCGTGCTGCAGCCGGCGCTCGAGCACGCGCTGAAGCTCCTCGCCAGCGAACCCACGGCGCATCGGCAGACGTGAGCGCCGCCGCCGTCCTTCCGCGCCGCTTCGCGTCGCTCGTGAAGATCGAGCACACGCTGTTCGCGCTGCCGTTCGCCTATGTCGGCGCGCTGCTCGCGGTTCGCGGCGTCCCGTCGGGCCACGATCTCCTCTGGATCACGCTTGCGATGGTCGGCGCTCGCTCGCTCGCGATGGGACTGAACCGGTTGATCGATGCGGGCATCGACGCGCGCAACCCGCGCACGGCCGGTCGTGAGCTTCCGGCAGGCCTGCTGACCCGCGTGCAGGTCGTCCTCTTTTGTCTCGCCGCGCTGCTCGTGTTCCTCGTGTCGGTGTGGCAGCTCGATCCGGTCGTCCGGTGGCTCTGGCCGATCCCCGTCGCCGGCTTCGTCGTCTATCCGTACCTCAAGCGGTTCACGTGGCTCTGCCATCTTTGGCTCGGTGCGGTGGACGGGCTCGCGCCGGTCGGAGCGTGGGTGGCTATCACCGGCAAGCTGCCGCTGGCCGCCTGGGAGCTCGGCGGCGCGGTCGCCTGCTGGATCGCGGGCTTCGATTTGTTCTACGCGCTGTTCGACACCGACATCGACAAGCGCGAGGGACTGCACAGCTTCGCGACGCGTTTCGGCACGGAAGGCGTGTTCTGGGGCGCGCGCGTGTTGCACGTGCTCACGGTTGCGCTGCTCGCGCTCGCGGGCGCGAACCTGCAGCTCGGCATCGCATACTGGCTCGGCGTCGCAGCGGTTGGCGCGCTGCTCGCGGTCGAGCATGCGCTCGTTTCACCGAACGACCTGCGTCGACTCAACGCGGCGTTCTTCACGATGAACGGTGTCATCAGCATCGTCTTTCTCGCGTTCGTCGCTCTCGAGGTAACAGCGTGATCCGTGCGCGCGGCCTGGCGAAGCGCTACGGCGCGAAGCGCATCTTCGACGGTCTCGATCTCGACGTCGAGCGCGGCGCATTCGTCGTCGTCACGGGGCCGAACGGTTCTGGCAAGACGACGCTGATGCGTCTTGTCGCGGGGCTCGTCGCGCCGACCGCCGGCGAGCTCACGGTGAACGCCGAGCGCGCGCAGCTCGGGTTCCTCGGCCACGAGGCGCTCGTCTACCGAGACCTCACGGCGATGGAAAACCTGCAGCTCTACGCGCGGCTGTACCGCGTCGCCGAAGCACGCGAACGGATCGGGATGCTGCTCGAGCGCTTCGATCTGTGGGAGGTGCGCAACGAGCGCGCCGGCGCCTACTCGCGCGGGATGCTGCAGCGGCTCGCGCTCTGCCGGGCCTTTCTGCACGAGCCGACACTGCTCTTGCTCGACGAGCCGTACTCCGCACTCGACGTTGAGGGCGCGGAGCTGCTCGACCGCGAGCTCGATGCGCGCCGCACGACCGCGACCTTCCTCGTCGCGACGCACGATCCGGTTCGCCTCGAGCCGTTTGCGAGCGGCAGGCTCGCGTTCGCATGACCGGCTACGTCGGCGATGTCGCAGCGATGGCGCGGAAGGATCTCCTGTTGGAGTTCCGCGCGCGCGACACGCTGCCGGCGATGCTGCTCTTCGTCGTCGCCGCGCTCGTCATCTTCCACTTCGCGCTCCCGTCCGGCGCGGGACGCCTTGCAGGTCTCGGTCTTCTCTGGGTTGCGATCGTCTTCACGGCGCTGCTCGGCCTCTCCCGTGCGTTCGTCGCCGAGCGCGAGCAGGGCGTTCTGGACGGCCTGGTGCTCGCTCCCTCCGACCGCAGCGCGATCTGGCTTGGGAAGACGATCGCCGCGTTCGCGTTCCTCGCGCTCTCGGAGGTCGTCGCACTGCCGCTCTTCGCGCTGTTCTTCTCCGGCATCCACGGCGCCACGGTGGCGGGCGTGGTCCTGGCAGACATCGGCATCTGCGCGGTAGGCGTGTTCGTGGCGGCCATGGCCGTGGCCACCCGGGCACGCGAGTTGCTGCTGCCCGTACTCTTCCTCCCGCTCGCGATCCCGGTGATCGTCGGAGGTGTCGGGGCGAGCGTCACGGGGTCGCCCGGGCGGTATCTGGCCTTCCTCGCGCTCTACGACGCTCTGTTTGCGACAATTTGCTGGGCTTCCTTTGAATATGTCGTCACGGAATAACGCTCTGCAGGTGTGGGCTGTGCTGGCCGCGCTGCTTCTCAGCAGTGCGATCGCGCTGATCGCGTTCTACGTCCCGCTCGATGTGAACCAGGGCCTGAGCCAGAAGATCTTCTACTTTCACGTCCCGATCGCCCTGACCGCGTACGGCTGCTTCGGCTGGGGAGCGTGGAAAGCGCTGCGCTACCTGTGGAAGGGCGACGAGGACGCCGACCTCGAGAGCTACGTCGCAATCCACCTCGGGACGATCTTCGGCGCGATGACGCTTGTCACAGGTTCGATCTGGGCGCGCGCGTCGTGGGGCGTGTGGTGGGCGTGGAGCTCGAAGCCGCTCGTTCTCTTTCTCGTGCTCTTCCTCTTCTACTGTGCGTATTTCATGCTGCGCTTCTCTGTCGACCCCGGTCCGAAGCGGGCGAACCTCTCTGCGGTCTACGCACTGTTCGGCGTCGTGTTGATCCCGATCTCTTTCCTCGCGATCCGCCTGGCGAGCGACTTCATCCATCCGACCGTCTTCACGTCGAACGGCCCGCAGATGTCCGGATCGATGTTCTTCACCTTCTGTGTCGCGTGGGCCGCGCTGCTCGCGACCGCCGCTGCGATGTATCGCATCGAGCTGAGCGGGAAGCGCATCGACGCGCGGATGCGTGAGCTCAAGGAATTGCTGGCGTGACGCCCGCGGAGAAGTACGTCGCCGCTGCGTATCTCGTCGTGTTCGTGACGCTGCTGGTGTACGTGGTCATCATCGCATCGAAGCTCGCCCGGCTCGAGACGCAGCTGTCCGAGCTG
>JAQBQF010000021.1 GCA_028287115.1 Myxococcales bacterium | reverse complement strand
CGTTCTTCGCAGAGCTCCTGCCGAGAAGCCGAGCCTGGAGGGTAACGCGTGATCGCGTCGAGCGCGTCGTCGATCCCGGCCGCGACAACGAATCTGGCTAGGAACCCACAACGCGTCGCTGCGCTGCGTGTTGACGTGTCGCGATCACGCTCGATGATTCCCCAAGGATTGTGCGCGGCGCGTGCTTCGCAGAGCTCCTGCCGAGAAGCCGAGCTTGGAGGTAATGCGTGATCGCGTCGAGCGCGTCGTCGATCCTGGACGTGACAACACATCTGGCTCGGAACCCACACCGCGTCGCTGCGCAGCGTTGACGTGTCGCGATCACGCTCGATGATTCCCCAAGGAATCGCGCGCGGCGCGTGCTTCACGATGGTGCTGCCGAGAAGCGGAGCTTGGATGCTAATGCGTGAGCGCGTCCATCGCGTCGTAGTCGGTACGTGCGAGTAGAGGTAGGGCCTGGAACAGCGAGATCGCGACGCGTGCGGCTTGGGCGGCGCGAGGTCCGTCGGTGGAGCGAGCAAGTCCGATATATGTCGCCAGCGCCGTGCGCGTCGGCTCGTTGCCGAGCTTGGTGATAGCGGCCGTGTAGATCGCGGCCGCTGCATTGCGATCGCCGGTGGCGAGCAGCGCCGCGGCGATCGAGATCGTGAGCGCGGGATCGAGGTCGTCGCGAAATCGGGTGTGCAGCGCCTGTGCGAGCGCGCGAGCGTCGTCGGTGTTTCCCTGACGAGCGCGGAGTGCGACGCGAGCTGCAAGGGCGGCGGCGCGATCGATCGACAACGTTTCGCGGGGATCGAGCGGCGGAATCGTCGCGGCGTCGATGCTCGAGCCGATCGCGAATCGGCGCGCGAACACGTCGAGTCGCGGATCGTTCCCGATCGCGCGTGAGTACGCGCCGGCGGCGAGGTCTGCCTTGCCCGCGGCGGCATAGGCGTCGCCTCTGGCGAGATCGATGTCGCCGAGGTTGGCCTCGTGTGCCGCGCGCGTGCCCGGTGCACCGCGTGAAGTGTCGCCTCTGGCGAGATCGATGTCGCCGAGGTTGGCCTCGTGTGCCGCGCCCGTACCCGGTGCAGCGCGCGAAGTGTCGCCCGAGACGTGTTCGCGGATCTTGCGCGCTCGCTCGAGGTCGTCGTGCGCGCGATCGAGGTCGCCGGCCTCGATTTCGGTCTGCGCTCGGTGGAGGAGGCTCGTCGCCACCGAAGCATCGTCGCCTGCGCGACCGTCACCGCTGACCTCATCCGAGTGAAGGCCGAACGCGCTCGTGCGCAACGCAAGACCTTGATCGTGGAGCGCGAGCGCGTCGCGGATCTTACCGCGCGCGACCTTTGCGGCCGCGAGCTCGTCGAGATAGACGGCGAGCTCCGGGTTCTTGTACGGGAGTGCCGTACGCGCATGGTCGGCGGCGTGCTCGAGCGTCGTGATCGCGGCAAACGAATCGCCGGCGGCGAGCTCGACGGTTCCAAGGCTCAGCTCGAGGACGGCGCGCCGGCGCGGCGGTGACGGATCTGTGCTCGCGACGGCGCGCTCGAGTCGATCGCGCGCGGGTCCGAGCTTGCGAGCGTCGTGCAGTGCGTCGTCGACGAGCGTGTCGAGCTCGGCGCCTTCGAGCGCGGTGCGAGGAGCGCTGCCGGACTCGCCGGTTGTCCGGGCACGGTACGCGAACATGGCGATCACGGATCCGACGACGAGCGCGACGGCCGCGATAGCGACCCCTTTGGCCTTCACGCTAGTGCCGGGTCGCCGGATGCGTGAGCGGATGCGCGGCTTCGAGCTGCGCTGCGACCCTTAGCAGCAGATCCTCGCGACCGTACGCTGCGGCGAGCTGCACACCGATCGGCAGGCCGGCGGCATTGCGGTGGAGCGGGATCGAGCACGCGGGCTGTCCCGTCGCGTTGAAGATCGCCGTGAACGGTGCGAAGTCGGCGGCCCGAAAGATGCCGGCGAGTGGATCGTCGACGGGCGACTTGAACGTACCGAGCGGGACCGGCGGCTCGGTCACGGTCGGCGTCAACCACAGATCGAATTTCTCGAAGAACGCCGCGATCCGGCGCGAGGCGGCGTGGATCCACCGCCAGGCGTCGGCGTAGGCGGGTCCGCTGATCAGCTTGCCGAGCTCGCTGAGGCCCCAGGTCAGCGTCTCGACCTCGCCCTGTTCGATCGGACGCCCGATCAGCCTGCCGGCCGCGGCGATCTCGGTCGCCACACCGACGACCCAGATCGAGAGGAAGCGCGGGATCCATTCCGGATCGTTCATCGCGTCGATCTCGGCGGGCTCGACGTGATGGCCGAGGGCCTCGAGCATCAGCGCGGTCTCTTCGACGGCGGCGCGACAATCGGGATGCGATTCGACCAGCGAGCCATCGAGGGCGAAGTGGCGCGTCGCGAACGCGATCTTGAGCCTTCCCGGCGGGACGCCGAGCTCGGTCGCGTACGGGCCGAGCTTCGGCGGCGCGGTGTAGGGATCGCCGGTCTGCATGCCGGCGAGGAGATCGAGCACGGCCGCGGAATCCCGAACCGAGCGTGCGACGACGTGCTCGCAGACGAGGCCGCCACCATCGCCGAGCTGAGGCGCGAGCGAGACGCGGCCTCGACTGGGTTTGAGCCCGAACAGACCGCAGCAGCTCGCCGGAATCCGGATCGATCCGCCGCCGTCGTTGGCGTGCGCGATCGGCACCATGCCGCTCGCGACCGCGCAGGCGGAACCACCACTCGAGCCGCCCGTCGAGCGCGCCGTGTCGAACGGGTTGCGGCTCGGCGGCCAGGCCGGCGATTCCGCCGAAGGCACGATGCCGAGCTCGGACGTGTTGGTCTTGCCGACGATCACGAAGCCCGCGCGGCGCAACGTCGCGACGAGGTGGCTGTCGAACGGCGCGATGTATCCCGCGCGCTTGAGCGGCAGCAAGCCGCCGGTCTGCAGCACGCCACCGACCGTCGCGAGGATGTCCTTGATCAGGATCGGCACGCCGCGGAAGGGGCCGTGGAGCGCGTTGTCCGCGGTCGCGCGAGCCTGATCGAACAATGGGATGATCACCGCGCCGAGCTCGGGATTATCCCGTTCGATCCGCACGATCGCCGCATCGACGAGCTCGCGAGGTGAGGCCTCGCCACTGCGGACGAGCTCGGCCTGCGCGGTCGCGTCGAGGTCGGACAGATGCATCGCCGCTACGGTAACGCAAACCCCGCAAACGACAAGCGGTCACGCTTTCACCGCGACGCATTCCGCGATATCTCCATCCCATGACTGTCCTCGACGGCAAGCTCGCGCTCGTCACCGGCGGTGGCCGCGGGATCGGTGCGGCGTGCGCACGTACGCTCGCTTCCGCGGGCGCGCGCGTGATCGTGTGCGGCCGGACGGCGGCCGAGATCGATGCGGTCGCGCGCGAGATCGGCGGTGAGTCGGTAACCGTCGATCTCCTCGATCGCAAGTCGACTGATGAGATGCTTCGCCGCGTCGCGCAGCACGGGCGGATCGACGTACTCGTGAATAATGCCGGCGTCGCGGAGAGCGCGTCGCTCGAGAAGACCAGCGACGAGATGTGGGATCGGATCCTCGAGCTCGATGCGACCGCGCCGTTTCGCGTCGCGCGCGGGCTCGTGCCGCCGATGATCAAGGCGGGGTGGGGACGTGTCGTCAACATCGCGTCCAATGCTGGCGTTTCGGGCTACGGATATACGGCGGCCTACTGCGCGGCGAAGCACGCGATGGTCGGCTTCACGCGCGCGCTCGCGATCGATCTCGCGCGCACCGGCGTCACGATCAACGCGCTGTGCCCAGGCTGGGTGCATACGAAGATGTCGGACGAGGCGATCGCGCGGATCGCGGCGAAGACCGGCCGTACGATCGAGCAAGCGCGTGGCGAGCTCGAGGCGATGAGCCCGCAGCGCCGGATGATACAGCCAGAAGAAGTCGCGCACGCGGCGCTGATGTTGTGCGCGAACGATGCACGCGGCATTCACGGTCAGACGATCGTGATCGACGGAGGAGCAATCCTGAAATGAGCACGCAGCTGGTGATGTTCGATGAAGGTCCGGCGCCGAAGGGTTACGCCAACGGCAGGATCGGCCACGGGCCGGCGCTTCACATCGCCGGTCAGATCGGCTGGACGCTCGAAGGCAAGTTCGAGACAAAGGATCTCGTCGGGCAGTTCGCGCAGGCGCTCGATAACGTGATGGCGGTGCTCAAGGTCGCTCACGGACATCCGGATGACATCGCGGAGATGACGATCTACGTCACCGATATCGAAGCGTATCGCCAGGCGCGCAAGCAGATCGGCCCGTTGTGGAAGGCGCGGATGGGCAGTCACTATCCCGCGATGGCACTCGTCGCCGTGTCCGCGCTCGTCGAGCCGGAGGCGGTCGTTGAGATCCAGGCGGTCGCGTATCTGGAGCATCCCGAATGACCACCATCTCGCCTGTCTCGTTCGCGTTCGAAGTGACCAAGGGTGTCGCGACGATCACGCTCGACCGACCGAAGCGCCTCAACGCGTTGACGTTCGAGGTGTATCGCGAGCTCGCCGAGCTGTTCGAGACGATCGACGAGTCAGATCAGATCCGAGCGATCGTGATCACCGGCCGCGGCCGCGGGTTCTGCTCGGGCGGCGATCAAGACGACATCATCAAGAATCTGCTCGGTAAAGACACCCCGGCGTTGCTCGCGTTCACGCGCGCGACCGGCAGGCTGATCGCCGCGATGCGAACCTGCAGGCGGCCGATCGTCGGCGCGATCAACGGCACGGCGGTCGGCGCCGGCGCAGTGATCGCGTGCGCGTGCGATGTGCGAATCGCGTCGAAGACGGCGAAGTTCGGCTTCATCTTTCCGCGCGTCGGGTTGTGCGGCGCCGACATGGGCGCGATGTACCTGCTGCCGCGGATCGTCGGCCTCGGTCACGCGAGCGAGCTCTTGTTCTTTGGCGACGTGATCGACGTCGAGCACGCGCAGCGGATCGGGCTCGTCAATCGGGTCGTCGCAGACGGTGACGAAGCCGTGAAGGTCGCGACCGAGTGGGCGCAGCGGCTCGCGAGTGGCCCCATGTTCGCACATGCGATGACCAAACAGATGATCGAGAGCGAGCACACGATGACGCTCGCGGCGGCGATCGAAGCCGAGGCACAGGCGCAAGCGCTATGCATGCAGCATCCCGACTTCGCCGAAGCGCACGCAGCGTTCAAAGAGGAGCGGGTCCCGAAGTTTGCGGGGATCCTGGAATAGGATGTTCCCGATGCGGTTGTCGAGCGACGACCTTCCGATGTTCTTCGAGCCGCGGCACGTCGCGCTCGCCGATCGACTGCGCGCGGTGGCGCCCATGCTCGAGGAGCTCGAGCGCCCCGGTGCGCATCCCGATGAAGCGCGCCGCGATCACGTCGCGGTCGACGTGCTCGCGGAGTCCGGCTTGTTCGAGCTGGTCGCGCCGGCGTCGGGGAAGATCGATTCACGTGCGCTGTGTCTCGCTCGCGAGATGCTCGGGTATGTCTCGGCGCGCGCGGATTCGATCTTCGCCGTCCAGGGACTCGGCGTTCACGCGTTGATGATCGCGGGGAGCGAAGCGCAGCGTGCGCGTCTGCCGGCGTTCGCGCGCGGTGCAGGCATCGCCGCGTTTGCGCTCACCGAGCCAGAGGCCGGCTCTGATGTCGCGGCGATCCAGACCCGCGCGGCGCCATGCCCCGAAGGTTATCGGCTCGACGGCGACAAGCTGTTCATCTCGAACCTCGGGATCGCGGATCACGCGATGGTGTTTGCCTCGACCGAGCCGAGCCACGGCGCGAACGGTCTGACGGCATTCTGGGTTCCCCTCGACGCGCCCGGGGTCACGGTCAAGCTGATGCAGGCTTCGGCGCCGCATCCGATCGGCGCGCTCGAGTTGCGCGGAGCGACCGTTCCGGCTTCCGCGAAGGTCGGCGAGCTCGGAGGCGGGATGAAGCTCGCCATGCAGACGCTCGATAGCTTCCGCGTGTCGGTCGGCGCTGCCGCGGTCGGGATGGCGCGCCGCGCGTTTGATGAAGCACTCGGCTTCGTGTGCCGCCGGATCCAGTTCGGCAAGCCGCTCTCGGAGCAACCGCTCGTGCAGGCCCACCTCGCCGACATGATCGTCGACCTCGATGCGGCGCGATTGCTCGTGCTCCGCGCTGCACACTGCAAGGACACGACGGGCGGCCGTGTCACGACGGAAGTCTCGATCGCAAAGCTAGGTGCGACCGAGGCTGCGAGTCGCGTGATCGATCGCGCCGTGCAGTTGTTCGGCGGGCGCGGCGTGATGGCAGGTTCGATCGTCGAGCACTTGTATCGCGCGATCCGACCGCTGCGGATCTATGAAGGAACCAGCGAGATCCAGCGCACGATCATCGGCCGGGCGCTCGCGAAGGGCATGGCCAAGTGAAGTCGATCGAGTTGCCGGAGGAGTTTTCGCTCGCCGACTACTTCTTGTTCGATCGCGAGCGTGAAGGCAGGGGCGACAAGGTCGCGCTGAGGTTCGGCGATCGAGCGTGGACATACAGCGACGTGGCGGAGCGTTCGCGTGCGCTCGCGCGATTCTTGATCGCGATCGGCGTCGCGCCCGAGCAGCGCGTCTACGTGGTGCTTCCGGACACACCGGCGTTCGCGTGGAGCATCTTCGGGATTCTCGGCGCGGGCGGCGTGCTCGCTATGGGCAATCCGATCGCACCCGTCGACGATCTGCTCTACGTGCTCGGCTATGTCCGCGCGGTCGTGCTGATCACGACACCGGAGGTCGCACGCGCGTTGGCGCCGCGGCTGGGCGAAGTGCCATCGCTGCGCGTGGTGTTGCTGGCTCCCGACGCGCCGACCGGATCGGATCCGGAAGCGCCGTGCGCCATTCCCGATGGGCTCGATGTCGGCGACCTCGACTCGCCGACGTTCGCCGGCTCGCTCCATGTTCACCGTCCCGCCGTATCGCTCGACGCGGCGATCGCGCGTGGTCGCGAATTCGCCACGCCGCTACGCAAGACGCGCGGTGATGATCCGGCGATCTGGCTGTTCACGAGCGGATCGACAGGTCGCGCGAAGGCCGCGATGCACACCCATCGCGATTTCGCGTTCAACACCGAGGTGTATGCGAAGCGCACCGTCGGCTATCGCGAAGACGACATCACGGTCAGCGTGCCGCGCTTGTTCTTCGGTTATGCGACCGGCACGAACCTGTGGTTTCCGTTTGCGGTGGGCGCGACCGTGGGCCTGTTCAGCGAACGGCCGACGGCGGAGAGCATCACCGCGGCGATCACGAAGTACCGCGCGACGATCGTGACGAACGTGCCGACGATGCTCGGCAAGCTGCTCGATCTCGACGACGAAAAGCGCGCACGCGGCGAGCCCGGGCTCGATCTCTCGAGCGTGAGGTTTCATCTGTCGGCGGGCGAAGCGCTGCCGGAGGCGCTGATGCGGCGATTCACCGAGCGGTTCGGCGCCGCGGAGGTGTACGACGGCATCGGCTCCGCGGAAATGTTCCACATCTACTGCTCGAATCGGCCCGGCGATGTGATGCCGGGCTCGCTCGGTCGGGTCGTCGAGGGCTACACGCTGAAGATCCTCGCCGAGGATGCGGAAGGGCCGGGCGCACCCGAGCTGGCACCGGGCGAGATCGGCGTGCTGTGGGTCAAAGGCGATAGCGTGGCACAGGGCTACTTCTGCGATCGCGAGAAGAGCTGGAAGACATTCCACGGTCACTGGTGTCGCACCGGCGATCTGTTTCACATCGACGAGCGCGGCTATCTATATTTCTCCGGACGCGCGGACGATCTGTTCAAGGTCGGCGGGATCTTCGTCGCACCGCGCGAGGTCGAGGACTGCTTGCTCGCACATCCGGCGGTGTCGATGGTCGCGGTGATACCCGGTGAGGACCAGGGTCTGACCAAGCCGAAGGCGCTCGTCGTGCTGCGGCCCGATGCCCGCGGCGGCGACAAGCGCGCGCTCGCGGACGAGCTCAAGGCGCACGTGCAGGCGCGGCTCAGCAAGCACAAGTATCCGCGGTGGATCTTGTTCGTCGAAGATCTCCCCAAGAACGATCGAGGCAAGGTCGACAAGAAGACGTTGCTCGAGCGCGAGAAACGTGGAGAGCTGAGGGACGAATGAGCGAGAACCGACCGTGACCGAGAAGTTTTTGGCACGTCACACGACTGCGAGCTTTCAGGATCTGATCGCGGGAAACCGCGGCGTGATCGCGCTCGTCCCTATCGGCTCGACCGAACCGCACGGTCCGCACCTGGGCCTTGGCACCGACGTGATCATCAGCGCCGCGGCGTGCGTGCGAGCGTGCGAGCTGTTCGAGAAGCGCGGCACGATGGTCGGCGTGATCGCGCCGGCGGTGCCGTACGGCGTCACCGACTGTGCGGCGGGATTTTCGGGTGCCGTGTCGGTGCCCGCGGAGGTGCTGACGCCGTATCTCGCCGCGATCTGCGATGGCCTGCTTGCCAGCGGCGTGCGTCATGTGTGCCTCGTCAACAATCACCTCGAGCCCGCACACGATGCGGCGGTTCGTGCCGTGCTCGCCGGGCGCGAGAAGAAGGTGAGCGTCGCGTGTCCGCTCGCGAAGAAGTGGGCGCGTACGCTCTCGGCCGAGTTCAAGAGCGGTGCGTGTCACGCGGGACGCTACGAGTCTTCGATCGTGATGTTCGCGGCGCCGGAGATGGTCAACGAGTCGATCCGCCAGGTGCTGGCGAATGTTCCGATCAGCCTTTCGGAGAAGCTCAAAGAAGGCGTGACAACGTTTCAGGCGATGGGCATGGAGCTCGCGTACGCGGGCGATCCGAGCGCCGCCTCGGTCGCCGAAGGCGAGCAGCTGACCCAGAAGCTCGCAGAGATGGTCGTCGGCGAAGTGCTCGAGGCGCTCGGCGTCAAGCCGGCGACGTAGCATCGCGAGCTTGCAGATCGCAAGTTGCTAAAGTGTGCACCGTCCCTGATCAGCGGTGACGCGGAGAGGGCAGGAGGCGCGCCGGCGGCAGCCCGCCTGCACGTTCGCGGAGGAACATCGCGCGCGCGGATCGATCGACCACGCGACACGCGCCGGCGCCTGCTCCGACAGCCGTGCCGCATGCGACCGCGCACATGATCGCGCCGCCGATCGCACCGCCGAGTGAAACCGGTAGAAGCAAACCGAACAGCAGACCGCCGGTCAGGATCGCGATCGGTGGCGCGAAGATCAGCTTCGCCGCGCGTCGCGTCGGGGCTTCTTCTTTCCAGTCACGCTCGCAGCCGTCGCAACGTGCGCCGGGGGCCAGCATGTGGCGGAGACAGCGTGTCGTGGTGCAACGCCCGCACTTCATCACCGGCGAGGTGATGCAGTCCGTGCAGCGCGTCGCTCCCATCCTCCAAGTTTGCCCTCTCCACTCGGGGAGGCAAGTGGGGCTCTATCGGGAGCCGCCGAGGGGCGACCTCGTCACTCCTTGATGCCGTGCTTACCTTTGACCTGCTCGAGCACTTTTGCGTACTCGACCTCCCACGCCGACGTACCTTCCTCGAGGTTCTTGATCCGGTCGCGCACTTCCTGGTCCATCGCCTCGTCGACCATCATGTGCTTCTTGCAGATGTCCTTGATCTTGCGGCGCAAGATCGTGTCTTCCGCGAACACTTCATCGACATGACGCGAGGCCATAAAAGCCTCGAGCATCTGGTTTGCAATCCACGACAGGCCCTCTTCGCCGAGACCGAATTCCTTCTGCTCTGCGAGCTGACGCTTCGTGCGCCCGAGGTGCGAGTAAGGCAGGCCGCGAATCTCCAGGATGTCCTTGGCGCGCTCCGTCAATTCCTTATCCAAGCGGATGTATTCCTTGAGGACC
>JAQBQF010000326.1 GCA_028287115.1 Myxococcales bacterium | reverse complement strand
GCGTGACGCCGCCGCCGGCGTCGAGCGAGCCGAGCGCCGCGCGCGCGGCCGGCACTCCGGGCGAGGCCTGCAGCGCGGCGGCGAGCTCCGTGCGCGCCGCGGCGTTATCACCGGCGAGATGATGGGCAACGCCCGCGAGATAGTGGAGCGTACCGTCTTGCGGCCAGCTCGCGAGCGCGGGCTCGAGCTGCGCGAGCGCGGCCGCGGCGTCCTTGCGCATCAGCTCGGCGGCGATCACCGCCTGTCTCGTCGGCAGATTGCGCGGCGCCTCGCGCACGGCGCGCCGCAGGTACCAAGCGGCGTCATCCGCGCGATTCTGGACAAGCGCGATCGCGCCCAGCGCCTGCTCGGCCGCCGGCAGATCCATCCAGTACTTCTGGAGGGCCGTGTACGCCTTGAGGGCATCGCCGAGGCGATTGGCGTCGTACAGCGCCTGCGCGATCGCAAAGCCCGGCAGGCTCGACGTGGGCTCGAGGTGCTGCGCGCGCGCATACCACTGCAGCGCGCCCTCGAGATCGCCGTTCTTGCGATGGCCATCGCCGACGCGTACGAGCAGCGGCATGTCATTCGGCCGTGCGAACGCCACTTGCTCGAGAGAAGCGACCGCCTTGGGCCACTGACCGAGCGCGCCGTACGCCGTGGCCAGATCGGCCTTGGTCTCGAGATCATCGGGCGCGCGCTTCGCGATCGCCTCGAGCTCGCTGACGAGCCGCACCGTATCGCTCCGCGACGAGTGGATCAGCACGAGCACGCGCCGCGCCGCGAGGTGATCCGGAAGGCGCGCGGTCACCTGCTCGAGCTGATGCTGTGCCCCCGGCGCATCGCCGACTTGCCACATCGCGCGACCGAGCTGATAGCGCAGCTCGAGATCCCACGGCTTGCGCGTGACGAGCTTGCGAAACATCTCGAGCGCGACTTCCCACTTGCCGGCGGCCGACATCGAGAAGGCCGCGGCACGCAGCGAGGCGATGTCATCGGGCGCGAGATCGCTCGCGTAGTTGAACTTGCCTGCCGCGCGCGCGTAGAGCCGCGGATCGGGCGGCACGGTCGCCATGTAGACCTCGCCGACGAGCCGCTGGCCTTCGTAGAGCTTCGGATCGAGAAACACCGCGCGCTCGAGATCGTGCTCTGCCGCCTTGAGATCCGGCCCGCGCACCGCGGCCGAGCCCGATCCGGAATCGGGATCCGCCATCGCGACGATCGCGCCGGTGAGATAGCCGAGCCCGCGTCCCATCATGAAGACCGGATACACTTCGGGAGACAGCGATCGCGCGAGGCCCGCCGCGCGCGCGACATCGATCGTGATGCCGGCCTTGGTCCAAGCCTCTCCGATCACGTCGCCAAGCAGCTTGTGATAGCCCGCGAGCCTTCCCATCCGCTGTGCTTCGCCGGCGATCTTCGCGGCCTTACCGGTGATGGTCCACACGATCACGTCGAGCCGGAGCTCGATGTTCGGATCGCTCGCGCTCGGACGATCGAACCAGCCTGTAATCACGTACTGCGCGCCGGTCTTCGCGGCGTACGCGGCGACCGTGTCGGGCTCGGGCGGCACTCGCTCGCCCGGCACATAGAGCGGCGGATCGGTCGGATCGAGCCCGAGCACGCTCTCGGTCTTCTCGGCGATCTCGAACGGCGCCTCCGCGATGATCCAGTCGAGTGAGCTGCCCTTGACGACATGATTCTCGAACGGCGTCACTGAAAACTTCGCCGGACCTGGAGCGAAATCCGGAATGTCGTTGGTGCCCGCGACCGGCAAGCCCGCCGCGCTGCCCGCACCGGTCCCCTGCGATCCCGCCCCGGGACTCGCCTTGGGGGACGTTCCAGAGCCGGCCGCACTGCCTGCCTTCGGGGCAGCTCCGGATCCGGCCTTCGGCTTCGGCAACAGAGGCGTCGCCGTGCCTGCCGGTACCGCGGATCCCTGCCCTGCGGCGATTCGCCACGCAACGATCACGGCAAGCGCGACGAACGCGTGCGGCCAGCGCCGAGACCTCATAGACTGATCATACCGTGGCCGACTCGCCGCGCCCGAACAAGGGCACCGCGTCCGGTTCGCCCCCTCCTTTATGGCGGCGGCGGCGGAAACGTCGCCGTCTGCGGGCCGTGTCGGTGTTTCGGGTCCTGTTCCTGCTGCTGGTCTACGGCGTGTCGCTCGCGGCGGCGTCGCTCTATTACGCCGTCCACACGATCAACGAAGATCTTCCGGAAGATCTGACGAAGCTCCTCGACTATCAGCCGAACCGAAAGAGCGTCGTGCTGTCGTCCGATGGTGAGGAGATCGGCGCGTTCTCGATCGAGAACCGCCGGATCATCCCGCTCGACCGGATGCCGCCGCACGTGCCCGCGGCGTTTCTATCGGCCGAGGATCGCCGGTTCTACACGCACCCGGGCTTCGATCTATTCGGCGTCGTGCGCGCCGCGTGGAAGAACTTCCGCTCGACCGGCATCAAGCAAGGCGGCTCGACCATCACGCAGCAGATCATCAAGCAGACGCTGCTCGCGAACGAAGAAGGCGACATCTCCGATCTCGGCATGTCCGCCGAGCAACTGACCCGCGAGAAGAAGGCCCAGAAGTACAAGCGCAAGATGAAGGAGGTGATCCTCGCGGTTCGTCTCGAGCGCGAGCTCACGAAGGCGCAGATCCTCTCGATCTACCTGAACCACGTCTATCTCGGCCACGGCGCTTATGGCGTCGGCGCGGCCGCCGAGAGCTACTTCGGCAAGGAGGTCGAGGACCTCACGATCGGCGAGGCCGCGATGCTCGCCGGGCTCGTCGCCTCGCCGACCAAGTACGCACCGCATCGCAACATGCAGCTCGCGCGCGAACGGCAGCGCTACGTGCTCGGTCACATGCGCGAGGATCACTACATCTCCGACGCCGAATACACGGCGGCGCTCGCCGAGCCGATCGCGCTCGTCGACGAGAGCGATCTCAACCACCTCGCGTCGCCGTACTTCGTCGAGCATGTCCGCCAGTTCGCGACCAAGCGGTTCGGCAATAGCGATCTGTTCAAGGGCGGCCTCCGGTTCTATTCGACGCTCGACACGCACATGCAAGCCGCCGCCGAGGGCGCGCTGCGCAAAGGACTCGAGTCGCTCGATCGCAAGCTCGGCTTCCGCGGCCCGATCGGCTCGGTCGCGAACGCCCAGCGCGGCGCGTGGACCGGCGGCCCTGCGCATCCACTGACCGGCGCCTCCGACGAGACCGCGGCGCTCGCGGATCAACTGCTGCCGGAGCAGCGCTACGGCGCGATGATCGTCGATCTGCCGAAAACCGGCGTCGGCGTCGTCGTCGATCTCGGCCCGAAGCGCCTGCCGCTCGTCGAGGCCGATGCCAAAGACGTCCGCGACTGGCGCGGCATCGGGAAGCGCGAAGGCCAAACCGCGAAGCTCGGCGATCTGCTGCCGATCCGGCTATCGCCCGACGGTGCGACCGCGATGCTCGCGCAGCGTCCGGCGCTGCAAGGCGCGCTCGTCGCGCTCGATCCGCACACCGGCCGCGTGCTGGCGATGGTCGGCGGCTACGACTGGACCGCGTCACAGTTCGATCGCGTCACCCAGGCCAAGCGCCAGGTCGGCTCTTCGATCAAGCCGTTCATCTATTCGGCGTTCGTCGAGTCGGGGCGCACGCCGGTCGAGCACATGCACGACGGTCCCTTCTCGGTGACCACCGCGACCGGTGTGTGGACGCCGGCGAACTACGACAACAAGTATCTCGGCGACGTCACGCTGATGACCGCGCTCGCGTTCTCGCTCAACACGATCAGCGTGCAGATCGCTGTTGCGGTCGGTCTCGATCGGATCATCGAGATCCTGCGCGGCTTCGGCGTCACCTCGCCCATTCCGCGTCACATCTCGATCTCGCTCGGCACACCCGACCTGACCCTGCTCGAGGTCGCGGGCGCCTACGCGGGCATCGCGTCCGGCGGTCGCCGCGTGACGCCGCGATTCTTCGATCTCGTCACCGACACCGCGGGTCACATCGTCGAGGACTCGCGCGATGCGCCGCTCGGTCCGCAGATCATCTCGCCGGAAGTCGATTACGTGGTGATCAACCTGATGAAGGGCGTCGTCCAACGCGGCACCGCGCGCTATGCACTCGCGCTCGGGCGCCCCGCCGCCGGCAAGACGGGCACCTCCGCGAACTATCGCGACGTCTGGTTCAACGGCTTCACGAGCGACATCCAGTGCTCGGTGTGGGTCGGCCGCGACGATGCGACGCCGATCGGCGACAAGATCACCGGCGGCGGCATCGCGGTGCCGATCTGGCTCGACTTCATGCAGAAGGCGCATCCGCACACGAAGGTCCGCGACTTCCCGGTGCCGTCGGGCATCAGCTTCGCCCGGGTCGAGCCGTGGAGCGGCGATCCCGGATATCCCGGCGCCGATTCGGTATGGATGCCATTCGTGCGGGGCACCTTGCCCGCGCGGTTCCTGCCCGCCGCGCCCGTGCGATCGTTCGACGAGCTGGTGCCCGCGCCCGCCGTGCCGCGGCCACCGGCGAAGTGCGGCTCGCTGACCTGCTTGTAACCGTGTGGCAGGCAGCACACCGGTCCGCGCACTGTCTCGCTCCCACCTCGCATGTTAGGTTCGCCCGCATGCGCGCTCTGCTCGCTGCCGCCGTGATGCTGACGTTCGGCTGTCGGTACGATCTCGATCACGCTCCACCGCTTCCGGATGCGATCCAGGCGAGCTGTACGATCAGCACGTCATCCGCGTGCATGGACGCCGTCAATCACTCCGACTTCACGTGGATCCAGGACAACATCTTCACCAAGCAATGCGTGTTCAGCGGCTGCCATAACGGCGGCAACACCGATGCGGGCAAGATCGATCTCCGGACCGGCAGAGCCTTTGCTCACCTCGTGAACGTCACTTCAAATCTCGAGAAGACGCGCAAGCTGGTCGTGCCCAGCAGCTCCGCGCAGAGCTACCTTCAGGTCATGCTCGGGAAAATTCCGCCCGAAATGGCGTCGCCGCCCGCCGGTCCCATCCTCGAGACCGTGGGGGTGATGCCTCAAAACAACGGTGGCGCCCTGCTGTGTTGCCAGAAGCTCGACGCGATTGATCGCTGGATCACCGCCGGAGCGATGAATAACTGACCCGATCCCCGCGAGTAAGTCATCGTTCACCAAAGCGAAATCGGTGGCCCTGTGCTTGACGCAACCGGACTCCGCTAGCTACAACATCGGGCAAGTAGCGCAGGGGGCACACCCCATTTGCGCGGAGGCAATGGATCGATGAGCTGGCTAAGTGATGTCTTCCAAAAGGGCGGGCCGTTCTTCATCTTGAACACGTTCTTTCTCGCCGTTGTCATCGGCGTGATTGTCGAGCGAGCGATCTACTTCCTCGGCCGTGGTCATCTGAACGCCAAAGCGTTCCTCGAGCAGCTCCGCAAGCTGCTGTCCGCCAACAACGTCGATCGCGCCAAGAAGCTGTGCGACGCCACCACCGCGCCGGTCGCGCGCGTCGCCAAGGCAGGCCTCAACCGCCTGCATCGTGGTGAAGCCGCCGTCGCGCAGGCGATGGAAGAGACGATGACCGACACGCTGCCCGAGGTGAAGACCCGGATCGGCGCGCTGTGGTCGCTGGCGAACATCGTGACCCTGATCGGCCTCCTCGGCACGATCACCGGTCTCATCGCAACGTTCAAAGGCATCGGCGACGCGAACCCGGCCGACCGCCAGAAGAAGCTGTCCGACGGTATCTCGGAAGCTATGTACAACACCGCGTTCGGTCTCTCGATCGCGCTGGTCTGCATGATCGGTCACTTGCTGCTATCGGCCGCGATGAAGAAGGTCGTCTCGGATCTCGAAGCGTTCAGCCTCCGGTTCGAGAACCTCCTCGCCGACGGTGGCTCGGCGGCGGCGACCCGCGCACCGGCTGCACCGACGGAAGACCTCGCCGACCCGTCGTAGGCTAGAGCCTCCATGGAGCTCAGCGCCCAAAGAGTTCGCTCCAAGACGCGCAACGCCGTTCGGCGTCGCGAGGATCTGATCGAGCAAGAGGAGATCGAGAGCGGCGAGCTCAACTTGATCCCCTATCTCGACATGGTGACGAACCTCATGTTGTTCCTGTTGGCGTCGGTGTCGGCGGGCTTGATCCTGACGCAGATCGACACGACGCTGCCGGACAAGAAGCCGGATGGACCGCCCGTAGCGGCATCCGCGACACCGAATCCAGATGACCAGCCTCTCAAGATGGTCGTCTCGGTGACGCGCGACCGCGCGATCTTGTGGTCGGTCTCGGGCCTCGAAGGCACGCTGCAGCAGCCCAAGCTGACGTTCCCCCGCACCGGCCAGGATGGCCAGCAGTGCGACGGCAACTATATGTGCGAGAGCAACGTCTGCGAGCCGAACTCGCAGAAGTGCGTCGCGGGCAAAGAAGTTCCGCAGCCGGTGTTCGACTACCGCGCGATCAGCGCCGCGCTCAAGGAGATCGCAAACCGTCGCTACGCCGGCAAGTTCCGCAAGGCGGAGACCTATCAGGCGATCCTGATGGCCGACGGCGGCATGCCGTACTCGACGATCGTGTCGGTGATGGCGGCGATGCGCTGCAAGATGCCGGACTTCGCCAAAGAGGCGCAGCCCTGCTTGCTCCCGTCCGAGGATCCCGATCTCAAGAAGGCGCCGAACCCGATCGGTGAGAAGTATTACGACACGGCTCGCGCCCAGTACAATCCAGACAAGATGGCGCTCTTCCACGACATCCTGTTCTCGTCAGGCTTTGAATGAGCTTTACGCAGCGCGAGGCGCGCCGGATCATTCGCAAAGCAGTCGGGCGCGTGCCCGAGGGCGAGAACATTCGCCACCTCAACATCATGCCGATGATGGACATGATGACGATCTTGCTCGTCGCCTTCATCTTCCAGGCGGCCACCAGTGCGACCGCGATGACCGCCGGTACGGTCTCGCTGCCGAAGACCCAGTCCTCCGACGAGATGGACGAAGGCGCGTCGACCCTGATCATCACGCCGACCGGCATCGTCGTCGAAGGTAAGGCGATCGTCTCGGTGCGCGACGGCGACGTCGATCCCGCCGAAAAGGAGGGCGGCAGCCTCGGCGTGAAGATCCCGCGGCTGACGAACTTCCTCGCCGCGCTTCATCAGCAGGAAGAAAATCGCCCGCTCAAGCCGGGCGAGAAGCGTAAGCCCGCGGAGCTCCTGTTCATCGCGGATCGGACAACGCCGTACCGGCTGCTCGTCGAAGTGATGTTCTCGGCGAAGCAAAAAGAGGCCGGATACAAGCGGTTTCGCCTGATCGTGCAGAAGAACTTCCCGCTGACCCCGGCCAAGTAGCCCCCGGAGCGTTCGGGTCCCCCCCCCAAGTTGGAGCGAGCCAGCGGACGCTGGCGAGCGGGGATGCCGGAGCGAGCCTGCGGACGCTGGCGAGCGGGGACGCTGGAGCGAGCCTGCGGACGCTGGCGAGCGGGGATGCTGGCGAGCGGGGATGCCGCGGCGAGTTCCCGCGCTATAGTAGGCGTATGAAGCTTGTCGGCGAACGCCGCGCACTCGCGGCAGTAACCTTCGCGTTCTACTTCTTGAGCTACCTGATCGTCGGGCTTCTGGGAGTCGCCGGCGAGCTCAGCCCTGCGTTCTACGCGCTCGCCGGGGTCTACGGCCTCGCGTTCTTCGCGCTGGTCGCGGGTTACTTCTGGGCCCGCTGGTATGCCGTTGGCGTCGGCCTCTACGGCGTCATCACGTCCGCGGCAGGCCTATGGCAGGTCGGCGCAGAACCGGTGCTGCTGTTCCTCGGCGGAACTCATCTCGTCGCGGTGATCCTGCTGTGGGGCTCGTCGATGAGTGAGACCTACGATGGCCAGACCGCGTGGCGCGAGAAGCTCCACATGGACGAGAACGCGGTGCAGCGCCTCGGCCGATCCGTGATTCGAGCGGGCGTCTCGCTCCCGCTCGTGCTGCTCTACGCCCTCGCGCCCAAGCCGGGCGGCGCGACGCTCGCGCTGTCCGTCGGTGCGCTCGTGCTCGCAGCCTTCGGGCTCCGCGCGGTCGTCAAGGCTCGGACGTGGGGCGTCGTGGCGCTCGGCACGGCCGGCGCGTTGATGCTGACCGCGGCAGGTGCAGATCTGCTCGCCCACCACGACGCGCTCGCGCTGCGCGCAAGCCTCGGCGGTGCGCTGCTGGTCTCGTCGGCGACGCCGTTCTTCGCGCCGATGCTGCGGTTCCTGTCGTTCGCTCGATAGGGCAACGATCCACACAGCTCCGCGGCGCGACTCGCCCAGGGATGGTCGCGCGTCGTGCGGATTCACTCCGCCCCCGGGCCGAGATGTCGCCAGTCGGGCGGATTCACTCCACCCCCGGGGTTTGATCCGCCAGCCCCGTCGCGATACCGTCGTGACATGGGTAAGGTCTTCGGGGCGCGCCTTGTAGCGCTCCTCTCGTTCGCGTGCATCGCGCTCACCGGCCTGTCCGGCTGTCAGCCGCTCTACGGCGGCAAGCCCGAGAAGCTGGTGACTCCTTCCAAGAAGAAGAAGCCTCCCGAGGCCGAGGCCGCGGTGATTCCGGTCGTCTACGTCGAGGAGTGCAACGCCGATTTCCGCGACGATCCGAAGAAAGCGCATCCCCAGAGCGCGATGTCGCGCACGCTCACCGAAACCGGCGACACCGCGTTCGCGAGCTCGGATAAAGCCAAGGACGACGCGGCGAAGGTCGGCCTGATCAAAGAAGCGATCGACAAATATCGCAACGCGCTGATCAAAGATCCGTACAACGTCGAAGCGACGCTCAAGCTCGCCATCGCGTACGACAAGGTCCTTCGCAAGGGCTGCGCGATCGCGATGCTCAAGCGCCTCGCGGCGCTGTCGAACAATCCGAAGTGGTCGAGTGAAGCCAATCGCAACATCGACGCGATCGATGCCAACGGCCAGTGGTTCAAGGGCTATCGCAAAGACGCGATGGCCGCGGTAGGACGCTAATGAAGCTCGCGCTCGCACTCGCTGTGTTCTGTCTCGCGGCGTGTCACCAAAAAGTCGAGCTCACCGCGCCGCCCCCTCCGCTCCGCCCCGAGCCCGAGCCGTCACCGACGACGTCTCGGAACGCGCTCAAGGACTGCGAGCCCACCGATCCGGCGAGCGAGCTGAAGCCGATCGGCTTCGACGCGCGTTCGATTCCGGAAGGCACGCGCCTCTCCGATCAAGCACGGGCCAAGCTGCGCACCGCCGAGAGTGCGGAGGTCGATCGCGGCACTCGCGAGCAGCAGATCACCGAAGCGGTCGGCGACCTACTCACCGCGCTCGCCGCGGATCCGTACAACGTCTCGGCGACCTACAGCCTCGCCGGCGCGTACGCGCGAGTCGGCCGCAAGCAGTGCTCGATCAACCTGCTCACGCGCTTGCTGCAGATGCGCGCGCACCCGAGCAAGCACGCCGAGGTCGAGTCGAACCTCGATCGCCTGCTCGGCCGACGCCAGACGCTCGATCCCGACTTCTCCGAAATGCGTCGTGACGACCGGTTCCGCGCGCTGATCTCGAAGATGTGCGAAGGCACGAACGATCCGAACTGCGTCTACGGTGCCCAGCGCGACAACCGCGAGCGCTAGGCCCGCTGAGCTGCCCCTGCCCGTTTCTCTGAGGCATCCGGTGAGCAGCCTGTAAGGCCGGATCGCTTTACCTCGGCAGCGGGGTGCCGTATGAACACCGTACCCATGCGTACCGTCCTGTTGATTGCCGGAGCTGCGTTGCTGGTGCCCGTCGCCCTCGCCGCCGGACCGAAGAAGGGCGACGCGCCCTCGGGTGGCCCGATCGCGAAGGCACCGTCGGCCTGCGGCTCGAAGATCTTGCCGCTGTCCGAGGGCAACGAGTGGACGTACACGCCGATCGCGGCGCCGCAGGCTGCGATCGATCAGATCGCGCGGATCTCGCCGACGCCGGCCGCGTCGATCGTGATCACGGTGAAGTCGATCGACGCCAAGAAGGGTGCAGACACGGTCGTCACCCTCGAAGAAAAGATCTCGGTCGATCTGAACAAAGATCTCAAGAAGCCGCCGCAGCTCGACACGCACACGGTCACATCGACGATCACGTGTAACGCGAAGAAGTTCGAGATCTCTCCGAACAGCTTCTTTTTTGCCGGTGAGCCGGGCGGTTACTTCAACCTCGAGCTCGACAAGATCGAGCGGCCGAAAGGCACGACCTGGCAGCTCACGAACGGGTCGATCGGCGATGCCGAGTGGCGCGAGGATCTCGTCGCACACTGGTCGCGCACGCCAACGCCGAACAGCGAAGCGAAGCTCGGTGCAGGCAAGCTCGAGCTCGAGCGCCGATTCACGCCGCAGCAGCCCGAGAAGATCATCACGAAGCTCGCGAGCTACACCGCCGAGAAGCTCGGCCTGATCACCACGGGCCGCGTGACGCTTGAAAATCCGCAGGCGCCGGATGCAAAGCCATTCGAGCTGCCGGCCGGCTGGGTGAGCCAGGTGTGGCTCGTCGAGAACGTCGGCGTTGTGCAGACGCTCAACACGTACGCTCACATGTATCAGCTCTCCGACGCGAAGCTGAAGTGAGTCAGGCCCGCGGTCGCGGAGGCCACAGCGGAATCCGCGGTCCGCGCGCGAGCGAGCCGCGCCGCGATGAAGATCGCCGCGCAACCGCCCGGACGCGCGCGCCGGAGTCGCGACCGCCGGCCGCACAGCGTCGCGACCAAGCTCGTCCGGCGCAGCCCGCTCCGGGTCGCGACCAAGGAGCTCGTGCGGCGCAGCCCGCTCCGCGTCGCGACCAAGCTCGTCCGGCGCAGCCCGCTCAGCGTCGCGACCAAGGAGCTCGTCCGGCGCAGCCCGCTCATCATCGCGACCAAGACGCGGGTCCGGCAACGACCGCGCCGCATCGCGATCAAGAAGCTCGTCCCGCAACTTCCGCACGCGTGGGCGGACGAGCGCGCTGGCGGGTCACCAAGCCGCTGCGCGAGCGCATTGCCGCAGGTCACCCGTGGGTCTACGACCGTGCGCTCGAAGCGCCGAAGGGCATCGCGGTCGGCGAGCTGACGACGCTCGTCGACGAGCGAGGACCTATCGCGACGGCACTCGCGGATCCGAATTCGCCGATTCGCGCGCGGATCCTCGATCGCGATCCCGATGCCGCTTGCGACGGCACGTGGGCCGCAGCGCGCGCGGAAGCCGCGGCGGCTCGCAGGGCGCGCGATCCGTTGCTCGTCGGCTGCACCGGCAAGCGGCTCATCCACGGCGAGGGTGACGCCTGCCCGGGGCTCGTGGTCGATCAATACGCCGACACGGCCGTGATCGTGTTCGACGGCGCCGCGGCCGCGGCGTTCTGGCGGGCTCGGATCGACGATGTGCTCGCGGGTCTCGAACGCGGTGGCGCCGACCTCGCGCACGTGTGGCTTCGCGGTGAGCGCCGCGATCGCGCGCACGCGGAGGCGCTGCGTGGCAACCCACCTGCCGAGATCGTGATCGCCGAGGATGAAGCGCGGTTCGGCGTCGACGTGCGCGCCGGCCAGAAGACGGGCTTCTTTCTCGATCAGCGCGAGAACCGCCGCACGATCCGCAGGCACGCCGCCGGGATCACGGTCCTGAACCTGTTCTCGTATACCGGCGGCTTCTCGCTGCAAGCGGCGCTCGGCGGCGCGACCCGCGTAACCTCGGTCGACATCGCCGCGCCGGCGATCGCGGCGCTCGAAAAGAACCTCGAGCTGTCGGGTCTCGATCCGTCCGCCCACGAACGTGTCGCGATCGACGCGTTCGAGTTTCTGACCCGTGCACGCGCCCAAGGCCGGCGCTGGGACCTCGTGATCTTGGACCCACCGAGCTTCGCGCCTAGCGAACGCGCCAAGCCGGCTGCGCTGCGGGCCTACGAACGCCTCGCAACCGCCGCATTGTCCGTGGTCGAGCCAGGTGGCCGGTTCGCGTTCGCCTCGTGCTCGAGTCACGTGGCAGAGGCGGATCTCCTGAATACGCTTCCGGCCGCGCATGCGGGCTGCGAGCTCCGGGTGCGGCTGACCGCCGGCGCTGGGAGTGATCACCCCGTCCTCCCGGCGTTTCCGGAGGGTCGGTACCTCAAGTTCCTGTTTTTCGATGTGGGGTAGTGCGCACGACAGGCGGCGGTCCGTGATGCCGGATCCCCTACCGAAAATCACTACTTGACCGGAATCCTACACTTCGCTACAGACGCATGCCGCCCATGCGATTTTCCCCTTGGCTTCTCATCCCCTGCCTGTTGTGGATGTCGCTCGGATGCGGCGGCAACAACACCAACAACGGCAAGGCAAAGCCACAGTGCAGTGATGGCATCGACAATGACGCGGATGGGCTGATCGACTTCCCGAACGACCCCGGCTGCACGAACGCAGACGACGACTCGGAAGACAGCTCGCCGCAGCCCCAATGCAACGACGGCCGCGACAACGACATGGACGGCAAGGTCGACTATCCCGCCGACCCGGGGTGTTCCGCGGCCCAGCAGGACGACGAGACCGACGACTGCCCGGACGGCCCTGGCTGTCCGCAGTGCGGCGACGGCAAGGATAACGACGGCAATGGGCTCATGGACTACCCCAACGATCCGGGCTGCATCGCTGCAGCGGACCCGTACGAGTTTACGGAGAATCCGGCCGTGTGCGGCGCGACCATGATGGTCAAGCAGCTCCCGCCGAGCGGCAGTGACACGGGTACGTTAGCCACGTCGAGTACGTACGCCAATGGTTCGCCGTGTATGAGCACGGCCACGAGCATCGTCGCTGTCGCCTACGAGCTCCACCTCACCAAGCCCAGGGTCGTCACGGTCGTCACCGAAGGTTCGCCGATCGATACCGTCGTCGACATCCGCAGCGCGAGCTGCGCCGCCGCAACCTCGGAGGTCGCGTGCAATGACAACGTGTCGATGACCGACACGAGCTCCTCCCTCACGACGTCGCTCGACATGGGCACTTATTTCATCCTCGTCGAGTCGCGTAATGGCAGCGGCGGTGCGTACTCCGTATATGTCCAGCAATTCGCCGGCGAGGGCACGGCCTGCGCCGACACCGCAGAGTGCGGCCCAGGTCTCGTCTGCCGGATCCCGACGGGACAGACGGCGATGATCTGCACGCAGCCGATGTGCAACGACGGTGTCGACAACGACGCGGACAACAAGATCGACTTTCCGCATGATCCAGGCTGCGCGAGCCCGCAGGACAACGACGAGATGGATGATTGTCCCAACGGTCCGATGTGCCCGCAATGCGGCAACGGCAGGGACGACGACAACGACGGCAAGATCGACTACCCGATCGACCCGTCGTGCAAATCGGCGAGCGGGACGAGCGAGGCATGCAACACCTCTGAAGCCGTCATGCCACTGACGATGCCGATGACGATGGGCAACACGACGAGCGCGACCGACGACTACCTAGCCTCGTGCGCGTTCGGTACCGGCGGCAAAGATCTGACGTACCAGCTAGCGCTGCCGAGCCTGACGTCGCTGACGATCGACGTCTCGGACCCGACATTCAACTTCTTCCCGGACGCGGCGCTGCTCGCGGCGAGCTGTGGGGCTCCCGAGCTTGCATGCTCGTCATCGACCATCACGCAAGGGGCGCTCGCCGCCGGCAACTACTACCTGATGGTCGACGGTGACGATGCCGGATCTTTTGGATCGTTCACGATCGCGGTCTCCGGTCAGATTGCGGGGGGCCAGAGCTGCGAGAGTCCACTCGCCCAGTCCGGCGCGCTGACATGCTCGAGCGGGTTCGTGTGCAAGGGCACCGCCGGTTCGAGGATCTGCGCACCGACGGAGTGCAACGACGGCAGCGATAACAACATGGATGGCAAGATCGACTATCCGAATGATCCGGGATGCAGCTCCGTCGCCGACGATACGGAGACCACGGTGTGTCCGGGTGCAACCTGTCCGGTGTGCAGTAACGGACTCGATGACGACCTGGACATGAAGGTCGACTATCCGCTCGACTTCGGCTGCAGCTCGGCGGGCGGCGCGAACGAAGTGTTCTGTTCTCTTGAAGTGGATCCGGTCGTTGCGATCACCACTCCTGCGGTGACCGGAACGCTCGCTGGGTTGCACGCAAATTTGACGACGAGCTGCAGCACGTTCGCGGCCGGGAATGACAAGACCTACGTGCTGCAGTTGCCGGTAGCTGTGCAAACACTCACGATCGACACCCTTGGTACGGTCGCGCCGGTGACCGATACGGTGCTCGAGCTTTGGGATACGCAATGCACCGCGCCTGGAGTCGCGTGCAACGACGACATCACGCCGGGCTCGAACGATCTGTCCTCGATCTCGGTCACTCAGGTACCTGCCGGTAACTATGCGGTGACGGTGAAAGCGTACTCCACAGCTAGCAACGGGGCGTTCAAGCTCAACACACACGGCATCGTCGCCGCAGGGACCTCGTGCACGTCGCCGCTGTTCGCGGCTGGCGTACTCGCCTGTCCTCCGGGCAAGACGTGCACGGGGACACCCAAGAAGTGTCAGTAGTGCGAGCCAACGCTTGGAGACGATGTCCGCGTTTCCTCGTGCGACGCCTTCCGTCCGGCAACGGACTTTGTTGATCGAAATCCTTCGCTTCGGAGACCTGCCTCATGCGCTTATCCCATTGGCTTATCCTCACGACCGGTTGCCTGTTGGTCCTGCCGCTCAGTTGCGCCACGAACAACATGAACAATCCGATGCCTCAGTGCAGTGACGGCATCGATAACGATGCCGACGGCATGATCGACTTCCCGGCGGACCCCGGGTGTACGGCCGCCGATGACGACAGCGAGGATAGTTCCGCGCAGCCGCAGTGCAACGATGGGCGCGACAACGACAACGACGGGAAGATCGACTATCCCGCGGATCCAGGGTGTTTTGCGGCCCAGCAGGACGACGAGACCGATGACTGCCCGGCCGGTCCGGGCTGCCCGCAGTGCAGTGACGGCATGGATAACGACGGGAACGGTCAAATCGACTTCCCCAACGACATCGGCTGCACGGCCGCATCGGATAACGACGAGTACACGGAGAGCCCCGCGGCGTGCGGCAGCAACGTCCATATCAAGCAGCTGCCGTTCGACAAGCATGTCGCTGGGATGGTGATGGCGGGCGTTTCGAACATCGCATCGCCGACGTGCACCGGCATCGGGGCGGAAGACGTCTACGAGCTGCGCCTCACCGTGCCCAAGGTTGTGGTTGCAGACACCTCCAGCACGCTGAACGCACTCGACACCGTGCTGTCGATCCGCAGCGCGATGTGCGCGGCGGACAGCTCCGAGTTGATCTGCAACGACGACGTATCGAGCACCAACAAGGGCTCGAAGCTGACGATTGCTTTACAGGCGGGAACCTACTATCTGATCGTCGATACCAAGACGACGAGTCCCGCCGGCAGCTACGATCTCACCGTCAACTACTTCGCGGGCGAGGGTACCGCGTGCCAGGCGCCTACCGATTGCGGACCTGGTCTCGTCTGTCGCATCCCGCTCGGTGGTACCGGCATGGTGTGTAGCAAGCATGTTTGCGAAGACGGCGTCGACGACGATGCCGATGGCAAGCTTGATTATCCGACCGATCCAGGCTGCGACACCCCGCAGGATGACGACGAAGCCGACACCTGCCCGAGCGGCGCGACCTGCCCTCAGTGCTCGAATGGGATCGATGATGACGGCGACGGCCACATCGACTACCCGGCAGACCTGCAGTGCTTGTCCGCTTCCGGCGCTGCCGAGTCGTACTGCACCGGCGAGACCGACCTCCCGGAAGTCGCGATCACCGCGCACGACACGCCGTCGACCACCGTTGGCAAGCACAACGACTTCACTCCGACGTGCTCGTTGGCGACGAACCTCGCACCGGACGTGACGTTCTCGTTCGCGCTACCCGTCCCGGTGACGACGATCCAGTTCGATACCAACAACTCGTTCGACACCGTGCTCTCGCTTCGCGACGCCGCGTGTACGACGGTCATCGCGTGTGACGACGACAACGGGACGCCCGGATTCGAATCGCTCATCACGAGAACGAACATGGCCGCTGGCAACTACTCCATCACGGTCGATGGATACGGCTCTAACATGGTCGGCGGTGCATTCACGCTGCACGTGTTTGGAACGGTTGCGGCCCAAACCGCTTGCTCGTCTCCGCTGTTCGCGTCGGGCGTGCTCGCCTGCCCGGCCGGCACGACGTGCACCGGCACACCCAAGAAGTGTCAGTAGACCGCTAAGCGGGCCTGACACGGCCTTTGCGCACCGCCTCTCGGCGGAGCGCCGCGGCGCGTTCGTTCATCGTGCGCTCTTCGGCATCGTCGCGGTGATCGTAGCCGAGCAGGTGACAGAGGCCGTGCGACGCGAGGTGCAAGAGCTCGGCGGAAAGCCCGCGCTTGGCCTGGCGCTTCGCGGTGTCGATCGAGATCACGATGTCGCCGAGGAGGTCGGCCGCGGCGGCCGAGATCGCAGGCGGCGGGCTTGCCCCGACTCCTGGGATAACCCCGTCGCGCTGTGCGAAGGCGAGCACGTCGGTGGGCTTGTCCTTGTTGCGGTAATCGCGATTGAGCTCGCGGATCGCGGCATCGCTGCACAGCCGAAGTGCGACCTCGTAGTCCTTGCGACCGTCGTGGCGCGCGGCGGCGGTGACCATGCGTGCGAGCTCGCGGCGCAGGCGCGTCCGGATCGCCGGAGGCACGTCGAGCGTCGCATCGACCGAGACCGAGACCGAGACGCTCACGAGCCGCGGTTGGTGATAGCCCAGACGCGCGCGCCGACGAACACTTCATAGAGGTCGGCGTCGAGCTGACCGCGCTTGACGTCGCCGGCCAGGATGTCGAGCGCTTTCTCCGCCGGCATCGCCTTCTTGTACGGACGATCGCTCGCCGTCAGCGCGTCATAGATGTCGGAGATCGCCATCATCCGCGCGGGCACCGGAATCTGATCGCCCTTGAGCTTCTTCGGATAGCCGCTGCCGTCGAGCTTCTCGTGATGCGCGCCCGCGATCTCGGGGACATCGCGCAGCGTGCGGCTCCACGGGATCCGGCACAAGAAGTTGTAGGTGTGCACGACGTGGCTATTGATCTCGAGGCGCTCGCTCTCGGTCAGCGAGCCGCGGCGGATCTGCAGGCACGTGGATTCGTCGTGATTCAGGAACGGAAGCTGCGCGCCGAGCTCGTCGCGGTAGGTGAGCCCGGCGATCTCCGCGATCCGTTCGAACCCGCCCTGCTCGAGCACCGTTGGCTCGTTCGCGTTCAGGATGAACTGGATCACCTGATCGAGCTCGGTAACCTTGCTCGTGATGTCCTTGTCGACCGACTGGAGCTCCGCGGCGACTTGCTCGCGCGAGGCCTCCATCAGGTAGCGGACTTTTTTCTCGAGGCCTTCGATCTTGTAGCCGCGCTTGATCAGCTGGAACCGCTGCAGGATCAGCTCGCGCTCGTGCTCGTAGAGCTTCTTCGCTTTGACGAGGATGTGCTCGCGGACGCCGACCTTGCCGAAATCGTGAAGCAGCGCCGCGTACTCGATCTGGGTCAGGTCGTCGCGCGAGAACCGGACTTCACGATAGTGTCCGCTCTCCGAGCGATTGACCGCGCGGGCGAGCCCGACCGTGAGCTCGGCGACGCGCTCGCTATGACCGGAGGTCGTCGGATCTCGCGATTCGATCGCGGTGACCGCGGCTTTGACGAAGCTGTCGAACAGCGTCTTGACCTCCTCGTAGAGGAGGACGTTCTCGAGCGCGATGCCCGCCTGCGAAGCGAGCGCGGAGACGTAGGCCTCGGACACGTCGTCGAATGGCACGACGCCGTTTTCGAAGTCGGCCGGCAACTCGAGCTGGATCCAGCCCTTCGCGCGCTTGTTGATGAGCTGGATGACGCCGATCACCTCGTTGCGCGCGGAGATCATCGGCACGGCGAGCACCGAGCGGGTCTGGTAGCGATACTTGTCGTCGAAGCTGCGGTCGTGGATGAACCCCCACGGGTTATTGCCCGCCCCCGGTTCATCGAGGCTGTACAGATCGGGAACGTTGATCCGATCGCCCGAGATCACGGAGGTGCCCACGATCGATGTCGCGCTGACGTGCATCGTGAAACCCGCCGGCTGCACGTCGCGTGAATCGTTCTGCGAGACCGCAAACCGCAGGCTGCGCTTGGAGACATCTTCGTCTTGACCTTCGACGATATAGACGCTGCCGGCGTCGGCGGAGGTCACCTCGCAGGCGCGGCGCAAGATGATCGCGAGCAGCGACTGGATGTCGCGCTCCTGCGACAGCGCGCGGCCGATCGAGATCAACATGTCGTTCTCGTGACGCGATCTCTCGAGCTCGAGCTCGATCGCGGCCGACGACATCCGCAGCGCGATCGCATCGGCGCGGGTTCGCAGGAGCAGAAGCAGCCGCACCATCGCGATCGGCGACACGATCGCCGTCAGGTCCGCATCGGACGGCGCTGCGTCGAGCTTGGCGTCCTCGAGCTCGAGGTCCGAGCCGACGAGGATCAGGCCATAATTACCGGACCGCGCGCGCACCAGGTGCGGCTGCATCGCGGCCGGGTCCTTCCAGACCTCCGGCCACGCGAGCACGAGGAACACGGCCATCCGCGCCCGCTGGGCGATGACCTCGAGCTCGATCCAGCCATCGCCTTGGCGACGCACCCGATAGCCGACCATCCGCCGGTCTCTCGAGACCGCGTTGACCAGATCGTCCGGGCTGGCCACGCTCATCGTCACGAGTCTAGCCCGCCCCCGCCGGGTTTTGGGGCTTCGCGTTCACGAGCCTCGGACCGCGAACGATCGCGAGCATCGTAGGCGCGGATCAAGGCGGCGACCAGCGGGTGGCGAACGACATCGGCATCGGTGAACGTGATCGTGCCGATGCCGCGGATGTCCTGCACGAGGTCGAGTGCATCACGGAGGCCGCTGCGCTGCCCGTGCGGGAGGTCGGTCTGCGTCGTGTCGCCCGTGATCACCATCTTGGCGCTGTAGCCCATGCGCGTCAGGAACATCTTCATCTGCGCCGGCGTCGTATTCTGCGCCTCGTCGAGGACGATGAACGATTCATTGAGCGTGCGTCCGCGCAAGAACGCGAGGGGGGCGACCTCGATCGTGTCGTCCTCCATCATCCGCTGCAGCTTGTCCGGATCCATCATGTCGTGGAGCGCGTCGAACAGCGGCCGAAGATACGGATCGACCTTCTCTTCGAGCGTCCCCGGTAGAAAGCCGAGGCGTTCGCCGGCCTCGACCGCAGGCCGAGTCAGGATGATCCGGCGGATCTGCTTGTCGAGGAGCGCGCGCACCGCGAGGGCCATCGCGAGATACGTCTTGCCGGTACCGGCCGGGCCGACCGCGAACACGATGTCGTTCCCGCGCACGAGGTCGACGTACTTCTTCTGGGTCGCACCCTTCGGCGCGATCGGGCGCCCTGCCCGCGGCGTCAGGATCGTCTCGCCAAACACGGCGCTGATCGGTTGTGCGTCGTCGCCCTGCAGCAGCTTGACCGCGCGCACGACGTCGTCCGATGACAGCGACTTTCCTTCGAGTGCGAGATCGTAGAGCTGCTCGAGCGCCGACTTGGCGATCTCCGCGCCGTCGCCCTCGATCGTGATCTCGTTGCCGCGCAGGTGGAGCTCCACCCCCGCAGTCCGCTCGATCAGCTTGAGCCGGCTGTTGTTGCTCCCACACAGCGCCTGAAGCGCCTCGGGATCGTCGAATGCGAGTTTCTCGCGACGGATGGACTTGGTCACGGCGGCCCGGCAGGCGGTATAGCACGGGGATGTCAGGCTCCTCACCCTCCCCACAGGCCCCGGGCGCGTCGCTCGGTCGGCTCGTCGAGATCATGGATCGGCTGCTCGCTCGGGATGGCTGCCCGTGGGATCGCGAGCAGACGCTCGAGTCGCTGCGGCCGTTCATCATCGAAGAGACCTACGAGGTCATCGATGCGCTGTCGCGCGGCGACGTCCCGGGCCATTGCGAGGAGCTCGGCGACTTGCTCATGCAGATCGTGTTTCACGCGGCAATCCGCCGGCAAGAGGGCGCGTTCGACATCGATGCCGTGGTCAAGGGCATCTCGGACAAGCTCGTCCATCGTCATCCGCACGTCTTCGGCGAGACCAAGGGCGTCGATACCGCCGATCAAGTCCTCGCCCAGTGGGACGAGATCAAGGCCGCCGAGAAGGCCGCGAAAGGCGAGCAGCGCAAGCGAGTCCTCGACGGGATTCCGCTCGGACCGGCGCTCGTACGCGCGCAGAAAGTCGGCAGTCGGTGCGGCAAGATCGGTTTTGATTGGCCCGGCTGGGAAGGCTCGTTCGAGAAGGTGCAAGAAGAGGTCGGCGAAGTTGCCGAGGCGATCCGCTCCGGTGATCCGAAACACATTCACGACGAGATCGGCGATCTGTTGCTCGCGGTCGTGAACGTTGCTCGCAAGGTCGGGGTCGATGCCGAGAATGCGCTCGTCGATGCGACCAACAAGTTTCAGCGCCGGTTCGAGGTCGTCGAAGACCTGCTCGCCGATCGTGGCAAGACTCCACAGCAGTCGAGCCTCGAAGAGATGGACTCGCTGTGGAACGATGCGAAACGTTCGGAAGCCAAATGACCCGGCGGCCGCCGCGCAAAAGTGGCGCTTTTTTGAGCAACCGAGATCGAGTCGAAGCGATCTCGACAGGATCCCGCGCGGAGACCCCCATCGCTCCGCAAGTTATCCACAGAACGAGATGCGTACTCCCGCTGGAGCCCACAGGAATCCGCCGATTCCCGTCGTAGAACAGGCCTCAGCTGCAAGCCCTTGACAGGCTTGCGGTACCGGGTTAACCACACGCTCCCTTAGGAGAACTGTAAGTGGCGAATATCAAGTCAGCTCAGAAGGCGAACCGCCAGATGATCAAGCACCGTGCGCGTAACCGCGCGGCGCTTGCGACCCTGCGCACCGCCGTGAAGCACGCACGCAACGCGATCGATGGCAAAGCGGCCGAAGCGCCCGTCCTCGTGAAGAAGGCCGTGTCGATCATCGACAGCGCCGTCACGAAGGGCATCCTCAAGCGGCAGACTGCTTCGCGGTACGTCTCGCGCCTGACGTCTCGCGTCGCGCAAGTCGTCGCCGTCGCGTAACGCCGATCAATCTTCGCAACAAAGCCGACTTGCTTCCGAGCAAGCCGGCTTCTTCTGTTTGTAGGATCGCGGCCTGCCGTGCGAAGACTTCGGCATGAAGAGCTTTGGTCTTGTTGCGTTGTGGTTCGGATTCCTCGCACCGTTCGCTTACGCTGATGATGCTGCTCCGAACTTCGAGGGCACGTGGAAGGTCCCGGACGCGCAGGCCCTCAAGCCAGCGGCCTGCGGCACCGATGTCAAAGAGTGCCTGCGGCTCGCCTGGACCGCGGAGGCCGGCATCCGTAGCCCCGGCGAGGACAACACCAAGCGCCTCACGAGCGCGGTGAAGTGGCACAACAAGGCGTGCGCGATCGCAAAGCAGAAACCGTGCGCGAACGCAGACCGCGTGCAGAAGTCCCTCGACGCGGCAAAGGCGCTGAAGACCGATGCCGAGCGGAACAGCTTCTGGTGCGTCGACGCGCTCGAAGGAGCGAAGCGGTTTACTGCGAGCAGCAAGACGGCACCCTCCGTCGTGCTCGCCGGCTGCAAGCCCGCGCTTCCTGCAAAGCTGAGCCGCACGCTCTCGGCGATCGCCGGCATGCCGCATAGCGCGCCGCTCCTGCTGCAAGGCGCGCTCGAGGACGTCTGCCCGGGTCTCAAGACGAAGCCGCCCGCCTGCGCATCGAAGCCGGACAAGATGTCCGACGAGCAGGCGCGCACCGCGTTTGCCAGCATCCTGCATGCGGCGACGGCCGGCGAGGTCGCAAACCACAGCGACCAGCTCGCGGACTACCTGACGCGCTAGTGCGCGAATGAATGCGGCAGCTCGACGGCTGCCTTCGACCTCTCATCTAGGCCATCTTGACCGCCAAGGTCGCCAAGCACGCCAAGATCGGAACCGGGAAACAAGATCTCGGCGCCGCCGAGATGTTCCGATCCTTTGCGTCTTTGCGTCTTTGCGGTTCCGCTCTTCCGGCGTCTCGACGGAGCGAGCCCGCTTGCGAATCGACGCGGTAGCTCGCGGCTAGTTTTCGTCGTCTTCCTCGGGTGCCGTGATGCCGTACTTCCGCAGCAGCTTGTGGAGGTACTTGCGATCCATGTCGGCGTCGCGCGCGGCCTTGGAGATGTTGCCTTCGG
>JAQBQF010000291.1 GCA_028287115.1 Myxococcales bacterium | reverse complement strand
CGCCGCGCAGTACTTCGCGCTCAACGTCCTACCGGGCGTCGCTGCGAAGGCGCAGCTGATCGCGCGCGAGGATCGCTCGGCGATCGAGATCCCGGTCGCATCGTTCGCGTGAGCTCCGCGTCTCGTCGTCGAGTCTCGACACGCCGCTTAGCTCCGCTTGGCTGGCGTTGGCGTCCGAAGAACGCCTGACTAGGTGAACGGATGCAACGCCGGGCTCGAAGCAGTGAAGCAAGCGGGCCAATCGACGTGCCCGTAGATCGACCGAGGCACGGCAGTGCGCGCTCGACGCCAAGACCCTCGAAGACCTGATGAATGTCCGCGCCGGTAACGGGTCGACGCAGTGCTACATTGATCGCCTGTGCGTAGCGCGCTCGTGCTGCTCGGCCTTGCCGCTTGCGGGGATGACGTTCCCGACAAGATCGCGACGTGCCAGCTGCAGAGTGCGGCGACCGTGCAAGATCGCAAGGTGATCGGTCCGGCTGCGCCGTACGACGCAGACTTCTCGCTCGGGCCGCGCGAGGACGAGCTGCGGACTTCGATCGCGGCGCGCCGCGCGGCGGCATGGCAGGTCGTAGCGCGTGTGCTTCATCCGGTGCCGCTCGGAGAACCTGCACTCGCGCAAACCTTCGGCGGGCAGCCGACGGTACCCGCATGGCACACGTGGTACGGCCGCGACGACTTCGAGCGCGTGTTCAAGAAGCTGTATCGCGATCTGGGGCCGGCGGGACGCCGTGCACGCGCGAGGCTCGACGCGCAGGCGATCGACGCCGGGTTCGACTGGAACACGCACGCGCTCGACGGGCTGCCCGACTGGCCCGAGCAGCGCTATCTCGATTATCTCGCGCAGATCGACACGCTGCCGAAGGCCGCCGGAATCGCCGGCGCCAATCGCGTCGGGTACAGCCCGAGCGCGATGCGGCAGCTCATCCACAGCTACGGCAAACAGTACGCGTGCCGACTCGCACCATCGCCGGAGCCGTTCGACACCGATCCGATGCGAGCCGGGACCCAGCAGAAGCAGGTCGAGCAACTCTCGATCGAAAGCTGTCAGTGGCGCACGCTCGGTCCCTACGTCGCCGGCGTCGGCGCGCAGGTCACGGTGACGATGCACGGTGATGGCGACGCCGACGTCTACGTCAGGCGCGGCGCGGTCCCGGATGGCGAGACGTTCGACTGTCGTTCGAACGGAGGAACCAGCGACGAGAGCTGCAGCGTCGACGGCGGCGCGCTGATCTACGTCTCGGTGTTCGGAGCCAAGACATCGATGGTCGAGGTCGATGTCGAATATCTGCAGAAGGATGTCGTCGATCCGGCCTGCCTCGACGGTGAGATGCCGGGCGATGCGGCCGTCGTCAAAGGCGATTGGCATCGCGTGCTCACCGATCCGCTGCCGACCTTCGACACGAGCGCGACGCGCATGGCGGCCCGCCTTGCCGGTGACGCGAGCTGGGGCACCGGCGATGGCGCGATCGATCCCGATCCGGCCGCGATCTACACGGTGACCTTGCCGAATGGCGCGACGTTCCGGATGCCGGCACTTCACGTGATGACGAAGGAGCTCGAACACTGGATCTGGATCACGCTGTGGTGGTCACCGCAGCCCGACTCCGATTTCGGTGCCGATCGTCCGGCCGAAATCACGGGGCCGTGGCGCAACTACAAGATGTGCGTCGCCTCGAGCTACCTCGAAGGCGACCCCGATCCGCGCGGCGGTCAGCCGGGCTCGCTCGGCGATGCGCTCGCTGCAGTGCACGGCGGCGTTGGCGCGCCGACCTGGTGCAGCAATCCGTATCTCGAGCTCGGCACGGGCAACGCCGCGACGAACTGCATCGGCTGTCACCAGCACGGAGGCACCGACTTGCTTCCCGAGGCGATCCTCGCGGCCGAGCCGCATCACGGCACGACCCGCGTGCGAAACAACTTCTTCACGGATTACCTGTGGGCGATCAAGGGCGGCGGTGGCGAGGATCTATCCTCGATCATCCAGGCGGAAGTCGATTATTGGGACGCGAACGATCCTCCGTAGCGACGCGTCGAAGAAATCACTTGTCCGACGCTCGCCCAGGCCTGCTACTGTCAGCTCATGCGTGCGCGCAACCTATTCGTTTGCTCGTTGCTGTGTGCGTGTAACGCATTCGGCCATCAGCAAGAAGCTTCGCCCTCCGACGCAGCGCTTGCCGACGTGGACGCTTCGACGACAAGCGATGCATCAGATTCCACCTCGGGAAGGTCGACGAGCTCTGTCGTCGTAGGCGCCACACGGGTCGCGTGGAGCTTAGGACGGACAGCCTGTTCCGAGCTCTCTGGTCCCGAGTGTCCACCCTTGTTGCCGACGGTCATGACAACCGAGATCACCAATGGAGCTCCGAGGGTCTGGGATCGGACCCGACGTGGCGTCACTCTGGTCGGGGACGAGAACGAGCTGTTCTATCTCAACCGTGATAACGAGGTTGGCACGTTCCTCGTTCGTGTCCGCCCGACAGCGATGAACCACGCTGCCGAGCCCATCAGCATCCCTCGATTGGATGTGACGGGTCCCGCGGTCGACGACACCTACGTTTATTGGTCCGAAGGAAGCACCAGCGGATTTCTGCTCCGGCGAGCCCTGCGCTCAGGCGACGGCAGCGACGTTACGACGATCGCGACCACTCCCCTTCGCCCCGAAGGAATGGTCGTCTTCGGTGGATTCCTGTATTGGGGTTCGTTGCGCGTCCCGGTGACCGGCGGCACACCAGCCCCCTTCACCAGCGAACCCGACGTTGGAATCATCGCGGTCGGTGCGAACGTTCTCTACGTGGCGCAATACCTACCTCCTAACGGTTACACGGTGCGAGTCGCAACCATGACCGTCAACGGTGACATGCAGACGCTCGTCGATCTTCCGCAATACGAGGCGCCGGTGTTTAACTGCATTCTCGATCGCGGTCAGCTGTTCTGGACGACGACCCATAGCACGCTGAATCGAATGGAAGCGGTGGGGAGCACGCCCGTCGCAATCGGCAATGTAGATTCGTCGCAAGCGTTCGGCCTGACCGCCGATGCAATTCTCTATCGCTTCACCGAGACGGGCTACCAGACGATGCCGCGTTGACCACGGCATCCGCGACGTTTCTCAGCGATCGATCCGCACGAGCTACGGTCCGCGAAAGCGCGGTATGCCGCCTCGGATTTCGGCGGCCACTCCGGAGGCGCAGCCTCGGCGAGCGCGCGAGAATTGCGTCGCATGACGGCGGATCTCGAGCTCACGGTCCTCCAGCAGGCGACAGGACAGCTCGGGTTTCTGGCGGGGTTTGCAGTCAGCGAGCAACTGATCCTCGCGGTCGGGGGGACGTCGGGCAGCGCGCCGACCGTGCTCGCGTCTTCGAATGCTCGGCACTTCGAGCCGCGACGAACACCCTGCGAGCTCGGACTCCGCGACCTCGTGGTGATCGGGGATTCCTGTTGGGCTTGCGGCGAGTTCGGGCAACTCGCGATCACGCGCGATCGAGGCGCGAGCTGGACCTCGCTCGCGACCGGCACCGACGCTTGTCTATTCGGCCTCGCGGCGGCTCGCGATGGTGCGGTGTGGGTCGTGGGCGATCGCGGATACGCCGGACGGATCGTCGATGATCAGCTCGAACGGATCGATCTCGGCACGACGGTGCGGCTGACCGCCGCCGAGCCGGTACGCGATGAGATCGTCGTGCTCGGCGGCGATGGCGCGATCAGGCGCTGGCGCGATCGGAAGGTCACCACGATCGCGACGGGTTCGACCCGACTGCTGACCGCGCTCGCCGTCACGAAGTCCGGAACGTGGATCGTGATCGGCGATGGTGGCTTCATCGCGCGTTCGCCGGATGGTTCGTGGTTCTCGCGCGCGAAGAGCGGCGTCGAGGTCGATCTCGAAGCGATCGCCGTGCTCGGTGATGGACGGTTGATCGTCGTCGGAGATCGCGGACAGGTCCTCGTGTCAGCCGATGACGGCCGGACGTGGAACAGCGTCGAGACCGCGTTGACCGCGCACTTGTGGTCCGTCGAGCGGTTCGGCGGCGGCGCGTTGATCGGCGGCGACGAGGGCCTGATCGTGAAGCTCGCGCCGCCGGGAGATGCGACCTGGGCCGACCGCGCAAATCTGTTCGGCGAGGCGTTTCCTCTCGATGAGATGTTTGCGAGCGGACCCGACGGCTTCATCCGGACGGCTCTCCAGGCGTATATCGATGCGATCCAGACGGTAGAAGTCGCCTCCCGTGACGACGACTCGGATGACGATCCACCCGATGACGCCGTGCTCGGCACGCCCGGAACAGCACGCGACTTCGAAATCAACATCGGGCGCGAGCTCCCGACGGAAGCGCGCTGGTTCTTCGAGATCGTCGCGGGCAAGGATCCGTGGAACACGTTCCACGAGCTGCGGCTCGATAGCGCGCTGTTGCCCGATGTCGGCGGCCGCAACCTGTTCGAGCTGATCGTGCGCCGCGATCAACAGGCCTATCTCGGCACGACGCTCGTCGAAGCGTTCTGCGGCGTGTTCTGCATCGGGTCGCAACGTAACGGAGACACGTATCACCTCGAGATCTATGGCTGGGACGGACCGCGGCAGATCGTGCACTGGGATCACCAGACGCAATCGTTCACCGGCGTCGTCGCGGATTGCCTCGACAGCCTCGTGTATCTCGCGGCAGTGTCGCGAGCCGAACAAGCGCGACTCGTCTCGAAGCCCGTCGCGGAAGCGGGCCTTCGCCGGCTGTTCGGTAAGGTCGCGCCGACCTGGCACTTTCAGATCGAGGAGCGCGTGCCAGATCTCGTCCGGCTCGATGCGAAGCGCCGGGAGACGGAGTTCTTTCACTATCGCTCCCGCTGGATCACCGCGTTGCTCAAGAACGACGGTCTTACCGAGGTCGGTGATCTCGCATCATTGTTCATCGCGGACCTCAACCAAGCGCTGCCCTCCGAGCAGGTCGAAGCGCGCCTCGAGATGTGCGGAAAATACATTCCGACCGCGCTCTACTCGATGTGGCGCGCATATCTGTTCGACGAGCCCGAGCTGCCGCAGTACCTCGAGATCGCGAGGCGCCACACGGCGCGGCTCGTGCGCGACGCGGCCGAGCTCGTCGACGAGCTGATCGCGGGACGCAACGAGCTCGGCACGATCAAGGACTGGCAGGCCCATGTTCGGGCATTTCGTGCGCTCGATCTCGATCCGCGGCGCGCTCGCGAGCGTCAGCTCGAACATCAAGCCAAAGCCGAAGCAGAGCACGAGCGAAAAGCCACGGCGCGCGCCGAGCTCGAGCAAACACCCGAAGCGCGCTGGACCGAGCTCGCATGGCGCTGGGTCGAGGACGGTGCCGCACACCGTGCGTTGCTCGAGAAGCTCGATCAAGTACCCGAGCACGCCGCTCAGATCGCAGCCCTCGACGAGCTCCGCAAGCTCACGCACAGCGATCGCGAGGTCGCGGTGCCGGCGCTGGCAGGCGACCTGTCGCCCGAGCTCGAGGCGATCCTCGTCGGAACTCTCGTGCGCGATGACGAGCTACCCGCGGCGCTCACGAGCGGTCATGCGGCGGGCGCCTGCGAAGACGAGCTCGATGACGACACCGGGCTTCCGGATCCGGCGCGCGTGATCGCCGCGCTCGCGATGACCGAGCGGGCGCTACGTCTGGCCTCTGATGATCCAGACGCGCAGTTCACGCATGCGATGTTGCTCGTCGATGCGCACCGCTGCGGGATCGAGCACAAGGTCGCCGAGCTCGTCGCGACGTTGCCTCGTTTCGAGCCATCGGTGCGGGTCAATGTCGCGGTGCGGCTCGCCAAGCTCGACATCGATGAGTTCGTCGACGCGGTCGACGCCGTGCTCGGCGATCCGGAACCCGCATCGTACGACGACGTCTCGCGAGAGCTGTTCTCGCAGCTCGCCGCCGCGATTCTCGAGCGTGCGCCGGGTCACATCCCTAAGCTCATCGCGCTGCTGCCCGATGACGCGATGCTGTTGTCGGAGCTCGCGTGGGAAGCGATGCAAGCCGACCAGCGCGACGCTGCGCTCGTCCTCTACGACCGCCTGCTCGCGATGGCGATTCCCGACGATCGTGCGGAGCGCACGAGCTATCTGCGTTGCCTCAACAACGCCTGCGTCCAGACGCATGCGTCGCAGTCGTACGAGCTTGCGGTTCGGATCGCAGAGCGTGGGGAGCCCGTGGCTCACGAGAACCCGCACCTGTTTCATGCCGCGGCGTGCGCGTATGCCGCGGTCAACGATTACGCGAAGGCGCTCGAACAAGTGAAGCTCGCGTTCGAGCACGAATACGAGCATCTCGAGAAGCTCGAGACCGACGCCGATCTCGGTCCGCTTCTCGAATCCACGGAGCTCAAGAGCCTGTTTCGTGACTGGCATGCAAGGCGGGAGGGCAACTGATGCCCGTGGATGTGCGCGGGCTCGACGCACGGCAAGGCGAGACCGTGTTCGCGCTCGTCGTGTTGCGGATGCGAGAGCCGGTCGATCGGCCGGGCCTGCTCGAGATCCTGCGCTATCTCGCGCCGCTGCTCACGGATCCCGACGAGGTCGTGGCCAGCATGCCAGAGACAACCGAAGCCGTCGGGTTGTTCGCGATCCCGTGGACACCACCGGAGACCGAGCACCTCGCCGAGCAACGCAGGTTGGTCGAAGGGGCCGATAGCGTCGGCGTCGAGGCGGCCTGGTTCGTCCAGACCGGCACGGCGCTCGCGACGACGACTGACGACGACGAGGATCCGCCCCTCCGCGTCGATCCAGATGGCGATCCGTGGGGCGAGGATCCGTGGAGCTCGGAGGAGCCCACGGGCACGAAGACGGCGCCGATTCAAAAACTGATCCCCGATGATGACGAGCTCGATGACCACGTGTGGTCGCACGGTCCACCGCCGCAGCTCGAGCGCGTGCGGTTTCCGGTCGACGGGTATCCCGCGATCCTCGAAGAGCTCGATTGGGAGGATTTCGGGATCGCGTTCAAGCTCGCGGGTCCCGCGCTGCCCGGTGACCACACGGTCCTGCTCGGGTTTCACTCGCTGTGGCTCGCACCGTACGGCACCCGCTACCGCAATACCTCGGTAACCTTCGATCGGAGGCATCGCGCCGCGCACTTGTGGGTGGATCGGTTTGCGGTGCCGTGCTCGGTCGCCGAGCAGGTCCACCACCTGCTGTGGATCGCTTCGAAGATCGACGAGGTCATGCCGATCCTGCACGCGCGCTTCGGCGGCGCGAGCATGACCCAAAAGTATGGAGGCCTGGCAGGCAGCGACAACGACACGTTCGTGCTCGGGGGCAATCCGCTGCTGGCCGTGCATGCATCCGGTGGCGAGCAGGCCGTAGATCGCTGGATCGCCGAGCAACGCGCCTGGTCGAGCGCAGAGGTCGCGGAGATGCTGCGCGAGACCGCGATCGAGATCGTCACGACGGAACGTGGTGACGGCGATGCGGATGACGAAGTCACCGGCGAGCACGAGGTGGTCGACGCTGACGATGCGGATCCGGACGAGAACGCCGGCCGCTACATCGCGGCATATGCTGCACAGCTCCTCAAGGAGCGCGCGCTCGCGGGAAAGCTCGATCCGCGCGCGGCCGAGAGGCTATTGCCGATCCTGTCGACGACGAGCAAGTACGAGCACCGGCGGAGCGCAGTCGTCGAGATCCTCGGAGCGATGCGATGCCGCGCCGCCGTGCCGCGGCTGATCCAGATCCTCGAGGACACGAGCGTCGAAGACGTAGTCGATGCGCTCCACAAAGTGGACCTGCTCGCGACGACGGCGAACGCTCTCGGTGAGGTCGGCGATCCGTCGGCGATCCCCGTACTGTCGAACCTCGTACTCGCCCCGGGCGCACATAACGATGGACCGCGGCCGGCAGCCGCGAACGCGCTCGCCCGCTGTTTGGCGACCGTGCCCGAGCCGCGCGCGATCGACGATGCGATCCTACGCGCGCTCCTCGGCATGCTCCAACACCGCAAGGACGCCGACCTCGACGCCGAAACGCAGCTCGCCTACGGCCGGATCGCGCAGCAACTCGCCCCTGAACACCGCGCCCGAGCTACGCGAATGCTCGCCGACTGCGACGTCCGGCGCGATGACACGACCGCGGTCCTCACGCGGCACGCTGCGCTCGTGCTCGGCGGCGTCAAGCCCGAAGACCCGCGGGAGCTCCAAGCGCTGATCCACCGCGCGCTGACATCGATCCACCACGATTACCACTTCAGCATTCGCGACCTGCGCATCGCGCTGTTGTGCGCGGAGATCCTGCCCGACCTCGTCGAGCCCAGCGACCTGACCTGGCTGACGCGGCTCGCGGAGGCGGAGATCCGAGATCGAGCGCATGCCTTGCTTCAGGAGCTCGGGCATCCGATGCCGCGCGCACCCGTGGTCAGCCCGCTGACGGTTCACGAGCTCGTCGATGAAGAGCTCGTTCGCTTGATCGGAGAGCGACATGTCGTCGGGCGTGCGGCGCTGATCGCGGAGGCGGGCCGTCGCAAGCTCGGTGGCGCGAGGCACGCGACGATCGAGGCCTGCCACGACGTGATCTCGAGCATCCGGCAGTCGACCGCGAATCCTCTCGAGCCGGACGCGCAGATCCTCGAAGAAGGCGTCAAGGTACTTCGCAAAGGCCCGCTCGATGCGAGCTTGATCGGGCTCTTCGATCGCATGCTGCGCAGTGCGAACGTCCACGTAAAATGGGAGCTGCTCCAGGATCCTCCGACCGACGAACGCCTGATCAGCAGCATGATGTGCGTGCTCGCCGAACGTTGGGGCTGGCAAGGCAAGGCGGCCGAGCAGTGGCTCGCGGGGTTTCGGGGGACTGCTGCCTACGCTGCCGCCGAACGCGCGCTCGAGGATGGCGAAGATCAGGAACCCGACGACGACCAGATCAACTGATCGCTGCTACGCTGCTCGCTCGTGCCCCTAGATCCCGATCGAGACTACGCGGTCGTTCTCGAGCTCGACGAGCCCGATGATCCGCCGGCGATCGCCGCCAAGGTCGCGGCAGATCTGCGGGTCTCGCCGAAGGGGCTTCCCCCGCTCGAGGTCCGCAAGCGATCGATCGACGCACGTCGAGGTCGCGTGCGGTTTCAGCTCGCCGTCGGGGTTGCGGGACCGCCGACCCCGCTCGGGGGTGCGCCGCTGCGCGAGACGGCCGGCGAGCCGGTCGTGATTATCGGCGCCGGTCCCGCGGGGCTGTTCTGCGCGTACGAGCTCGCGCGCGCTGGGATCCGCTCGGTGCTGCTCGAGCGCGGGAAGGACGTCCAGGCGCGCCGCCGCGATCTCAAGGGCCTGACGCAACACGGTCGCGTCGACTCCGACAGCAACTATTGCTTCGGCGAAGGCGGCGCGGGCACGTACTCCGACGGCAAGCTCTACACGCGCGCACACAAGCGCGGCGACACGCGTGACGTGATCGAGATTCTCGCGCTGCACGGCGCGCCCGAGTCGATCCTGGTCGACGCGCGGCCTCACATCGGATCGAACAAGCTGCCGAAGGTGATCACCGCGATGCGCGAGCGCCTCGCCGCCGTCGGGAGCGAGATCAAGTTCGGTGCGCGCGTCACGGACGTCGTGGTCCGCGATCGGCGCGCGATCGGTGTCCGCCTCGCCGATGGTGGGGAGGTGATCGGCCGCGCGGTCGTCGCCGCGACCGGCCATTCGGCGCGCGATGTTCACGAGCTGTTGACGCGCGCCGGCGTTCGGCTCGAAGCCAAGCCATTCGCGATGGGTGTCCGGATCGAGCATCCGCAGCCGCTGATCGATCGGATCCAGTACGGCCGCGCGTTCGGTCACCCCAAGCTGCCGGCGGCGCCATACCGGCTCGCGTTCACGCCGAGCGATGGGCGCGGCGCCTATTCGTTTTGCATGTGTCCCGGCGGCTGGATCGTGCCCGCGGCAACGGAGGCCGAGGCGATCGTCGTCAACGGCATGAGCCTGTCGCGCCGCGATTCGCCGTTTGCGAACTCCGGGCTCGTGGTCTCGATCGAGCTCGCGGATCTCGATCGTCTCGGCTTGGCCAGGCCGTTCGGCGGTATCGAGCTGCAGCGCCGGCTCGAACGCGCGGCCTTCGCCGCGGGCGGCGGGGGCCTCCGCGCGCCGGCGACTCGCGCGACGGATTTCGTCAACGGACGCGCTTCGACGACCGTCCCCGAGACGAGCTACGAGCCGGGTCTCCATCCGACCGACATCGGCGCGGTGCTCGACTCGACCGGCCTGCCACTCGCGGCCCGCCTCCGTGAGGCGCTCGTCGAATTCGACAAGCAAATGCACGGCTATCTCACCGAAGAAGCGGTGCTCGTCGGGGTCGAGTCGCGAACCTCGTCACCCGTCCGCGTACCCCGCGATGCGACGAGCCTGCAGTCGCCGGATCTCGCGGGCCTCTATCCGTGCGGCGAGGGCGCCGGCTTCGCCGGTGGCATCGTCTCGGCCGCGCTCGACGGCATGCGTATCGCACGCGCGATCATCGGCTGAGCTTCGGCGCCGGCGAATCTCGAAGCAGCCCCGAGATCAGGTCGCGGTGGCGCGCTTGATCGACTCGGACGCTGCCATCACAGGAGCCGACTGCGGCTCGCTGACGCGCTTGATGCCTTCGCGAACGCCGACCCGCGGGAGCCAGCCGAGCAGCGCCTTTGCACGATCGCTCTCGTACGTCAGGCGCGCGAGCGCGGACTTCAAGCGGTACACGGCGACGGGGCTCTGCCGGCCGAGCGCGCCAAGCGGATATTCGCTGAGCTTGCCGAGCGCGAACACGATCTGCCGCGGCACGCGCATGATCGGCTTCTTGCCGCCGGCGAGATCGAGCACCTCGTCCTGGGTCAGGCTCGTCGGGTCGATGATCTGGATCACTTCGCCGCCGACGAGCTTCTTGTCGACGCACTTCATGATCGCGTCGACCACGTCGTCGATGTAGACGAGCGGCAGCGAGAGCTTGCCGTCGCCGAGCACGAGCCACCGGCCTCCGGCGTTACGAGCGACGGCGCCGTTGATCAGCGCGATGCCGCCGCCGAAGATCTGGCCGGGGCGCAGGATCACGCACGGCAAACCCTGCTTGGCAGCATCGACGACGAGCTTCTCCGCTTCGAGCTTCGCGCGCGTGTATGCGCCACGCTCGTCGGCACGCGGCTCGAGGCTCGAGCCTTCGTTGACGGCGCCGTTACCGGAGTTGCCGGCCCAATCGACGACCGACATCGACGAGATGTGGACGAGTTGCTTCGTCTTGTGCTTCTTGCACGCATCGATCACGTTCTGGGTGCCGGCGACGGTGCCGCCCTTGTGCTCGGGCCAGCCGCCCTTCATCGCCGCACCGGCGTGAATCACGATCTCGGCACCTTTGACGGCGCGCTCGACCGCGACCGGATCGCCGAGATTGCCGAAGCAATACTCGACGCCGTCCTGCGGCTTCTCCGGAATCCTGCGCACGAACACGCGGACGCGGTGGCCTTCGGCGCGCAGGCGCTTGACGACGGCACGGCCGAGAAAGCCCGACGCACCGGTCACGAGGAACGGGACCTTGTCGGCGAGCGGAAACTTCGCGAGCTTCGTGCGGTGGTCGGCGTCCGCCGCGCGCGCCACCTTCTCGACCCACTTGACGACCTCGGCCGCATTCTCGACGGAGACCGGGGGCTCGTCGCCCGCGGCGAGGCGCTTGTAGAAGTCGGTCACGAGATCGCGCAGGCCTTGATACGCCTGGACTTCTTTACGTACGAACTTCCACACGCCGATCGGAACGTCGATCAGGGGCTGGATCGAATCAGAGAACGCGTTGACGAGGCGCTCCGCGGCCTTCGGCAGCGGCGTCGACGAGCGCTTGCCGTGAAACATCGCGAACAGATCGACGCGCAGCACGCCCTTCGTGCCGTGGATGATCATCTGCGACTGCATCGGCCGCGTGTTGTAGGTGAGCTGGAACTGGGCGAGCCCGCGCTTGCAATGGATCATCGCGCGCCACTCGTCGAACGCGAGGTTCGGATCGCCACCGAGCGAGCTCCACGAAGCGTCGACACTCTCGATCGTTCCGAGCAGCTCCTGGATCAGATACAGGCAGTGCACGCCGATGTCGCGGAACGGATAACCGGCGTCGCGATACCACGGCGGCAGCGGGCCACCTTCGTACGGCGGATATTCCGAGCCGCGCAGGATGTCGACCGAGACGATGTTGCCGAGCGAGCCCGCCTTCACCGCGTCGAGCGCGCGCTTGACCTGCGGATCGTAGAGCAGCGAGTGGTTGACGCTCGCGATGAGGCCCTTCGACTTCGCGACACGCCCGATCTCGAGCGCGTCCTTTTCATCTTCAGCGATCGGTTTCTCGATCAGCACGTGACAGCCCTTGTTCAACGCGGCGAGGGCGACCTTCGCGTGCGAAGAAGGCGGCGTCAGCACGTGGATCACGTTCGCGCCGGCCCCGACGAGTGCGTCGAGATCCTTGAAAGCGATCGTGCCCCACTTCTCGGCGTTCGCTTGCGCGCGCGCTTGGTCGAGATCGGTCACGCCGATGAGCTCGACCTCCGGCGACAGCTTCTTCAGTGCAGCGACATGGAATTCGCAGATGTTGCCTGCGCCCACCAACCCAACGCGAAATCGAGCAGTCATGATCTCTTCCTCTCTGCGATATCGTCGACAGTACGCGAGACTTCCGCGACGCGCGCGGACCAAGTTTCACTCTTCATCGATGCCGAACGTGCGGCACGCTCGGCGGGAGTACTCGCGGCGAGTGCACGCTCGATCGCGGTCACCCACTCGTCGCCGGTCTTCGCGACCGCGGCGAGGTGGCCGTAGCGAACGACCTCGGGAACGGCCGTCGAGACGACGGGCACTCCGGCGGAGAGGTACTCGCGAAGCTTGAGTGGGTTGACGTAGGTCATGCGCTCGTCGATGCGATAGGGGATCGTGCCGACGTCGAAGCCTTTGCAATAAGCGGGCAACTCGTGGTGCTTCTTCTGCCCCAGGAGATGAACGTTAGGTAGACCGCGCACCGCGGACACGTCCCCGAGGGCTTGGCCGATCAGCGCGATCGACCATTGCGGCCGCGCGCGTGCGACGTGCGCGACCAGGTCGAGGTCGACCCAATCTTGCAGCGTGCCGTAGAACCCGATCCGCGGGCTCGGCAACGCTGCGAGATCCGTAGGAATTGCCACACCGTCTTCGAGCGCGCGCGCGAACAGCGCATGGTCGACGCCGTGGGGCGAGACGAACGTGCTCGGGTTGATCGCTCGCTTGGCGTCGGCGAGGGCGCCGTTGATCGCGAACACCGCGTCGACCTTGTTCAGCAGCGAGCGCTCGGCGGCGACCGTCTGCGCTCGGTCGAGGTAACTGAACATCGACCATTCGTCGACGCAGTAGTAGACGGACAGTTGCTCGCCGAGCGTCCCGACGTAGTCGGCGACATTGGGCAGAAACGTCCAGAGCTGGAACTCTTTGATGCCGAGCTTCAACCGAAGCCCGCGAAGCGTCGCGCGCAGGATCTGGCGGTTGATCGACCGCGCGATCGAGCTATGCGGCATCGGCAACGCGAGCGGGCTGAACACCCACAAGTCGTTCTCGACGTTGATCGGCCCGCGCGCGAACTCTCCGAGCTTGCGCGTGATCTTGCTCAAGTCGCGGCCACTCGACAGCTTCGGCGTACGGGTTGCTATCGAGTTCAGCCACAGCACACGCCGCGTCTTCGCGAGCTCGCGCAAGACGTGATGATTCGAGGTTGGATCCTCGTGCCAATCCTTGGCAAAGGCTACGATCGGCGTGTTCACTCGACGACAAAAGGTACTCGACGCATGGCATCCGTGGAAACCCACACCGTGCCTCTCACGGTGGTATCGCGTGTCGCTCGCGCCCTCGCCATGCTGTGCGGAACAGCCACGTGTGCGCTCGCGCTCGTGGCATGCAAGGCCCAACATCACGGTCCGCGGCTGCAAGTGGTCAGCGAGTCCTACCGCGCTCCGCGGGGCGCGCCGCTGCCGGAGACGTCGCCGTTCCTCCACGGCGATCGAGTGGAGCTGACGGGAGCACGCGGCGAGGTACTCGCGATCCAGGTGCTGTCGCGCGACGAGGCCGCACCGGCGATCAAGCTCGCGATCGAAGGGACCGATGTTCACGGCTTCGCGCTCGCTCCCGCGACGGTCAAGCGGCCTTCGACGGGGATGTACGGCGGGAGCCTGGGTGCCGGTACGTATCTCGACGAGATCGTGCCGGCGGCGGAGCCGAAGCAAGAAGCCTACTTCGAGATCGCGATCGCCAACACCGCCTCGTCGGGAGCGCATCTCGGCGAGCTCGCGATCGGATCGCGCCGGATCCCGGTGACGCTCGCGGTGTCATCCGTGGAGCTCCCGCCGGTCGACAAGACGCCGTGGATCTGGGCATACGAGGATCCGCGGGAATTCGCGTGGTCAGGGTTCGCGACGGAGTCGAGCGTCGCTGCGCCGTCTTCCGACGAGACTCGTTGCATCGCGATGTTTCGGTCGTTCGGGATCGTGTTGTCTCCCGATCTTCCGCCGACCGCCTGGAACGCGCGCAAGTCGCTGCTCGAAGGCTTCCCGTACGTCCCGGCGCTGTTACCCGACGATGTCGCGACGCTCGGAGCCGCGGTTCGCGCGTGGATCGCCAACACCACCGGCACGAGCCAGATCCCGTTCGCGATCCCGGTCGACGAGCCGCGCACTCCTGCAGCGCGCGCGAAGGTCCGGGCGCTCGCAGAGGCGACACGCGCGACCGGCTCCGGTCACTTCATGTTCGCGGTCACCGACGAGCCTCGCCCCGAGTACGGCGATGCGGTCGATCTCTTCATCACACTCAAGCCGCACCTGACGGATCGGGTCTCGCGGTGGACGTACAACGGTGCGCCTCCGCATGCCGGCTCGATGGTGCTCGACGCGCCCGCACCCGGGCCGCGCACGTGGGGCTTCATCGCGTGGCGCTGGCACATTCCGGTCTGGTACGTGTGGGACGCGCTGTACTGGCACGATCGGCACAATCGCAAAGGTGCGCCGCTGCCCGGTCGCGCGCTGTCGCACGAAGACGCGGTCACCTTCGACGATGGCGAAGATCACGGAAATCGCGACGGCGTGCTCGCGGTTCCCGGCGATGCCGAACAACCCTGCCGGCCGACGCTGCGCCTCGCCGCGATCCGCCGCGCGGTTCAGGATCGTGCGCTTCTCGATGTCGCGTCTCGCTGTGCACCCGAAGCCACGGCGAAGCTCGCCGCGTCGCTCGTCCCCCGTGCACTCGGTGATGCCGCCGATCACGGCTCGACGGCGTGGCCCTCGGAAGATCAACCGTGGGACGCGGCGCATCGCAAGCTGCTCGAGCTCGCCGAGCCTTGTGTCCCGAAGTAGCTACTCGACGATCACGGTGCCGACGACCTTGCTCGCGCCGATCTGATCGATCGCCTTGCGCAGATCGCGAGACGTCGAGTGCCGCGCGCGGACCGCGAGCAGGACGGCGTCGGCGGCATCGGCCATCAGGTTGACGTCGGCGGAGCCGAGTACCGGCGGCGCGTCGATCACGATGTGATCGTAGCCCGCGAGCCGCAGCCGGTCGATCGCGATCGCGAACGCGGGAGCGTCGAGCAATTGCGTCTTCTCGAGCCGCGGGCTGACCGGCGCGATGTGCAACCACACCTGCGGGATCTCGACGAGGCTCCACGGCAACATCGGTTGATGGCGGTGAGCCGCGAGCTGCTCGGCGAAGCACCACGGTGGAATGCACTTGAAGATGTTCGCGAGCTGCGGCCGGCGCATGTGGGCTTCGGCGAGCAGGACCTTCGCGCGACCACACTCCGCGAGGGCGAGGGCGAGGTTCAGCGCGGTGGTCGTCTTGCCGTCGCCGGGTCGGGCGCTCGAGACGATGATCACCTGCGGTCGGCCGACCTCGAGCAGGTGATGTCGCAGGACGCGGAATGCCGCGGCGCGCTCGGAGTCCGGATCGAGCATGAGGACGAGCCGCGGATCCGGCCTCTCGTCGGCCGGTAGCGCGTGCTGGGTCAGCCCGATCTCCGGCGGCGGGCCCGCGGGCGAGATCAATTTCGGTTGCGGCGAGGCCATCGCGGTCACCTTGCCGAACACCGTCGGCGCAGCATCGGCGCGGACGCCGACGAGCGCGGGATCGACGATCCGAGCGAGTGGATTATCGATCCGGGTCGCGCCCGGATCGTCGAGCGGTGCCATCGCTTGCGTCACGAGCGGCAGGGGCGCGCCCTGCGGCCCATCGCCAAACCGTCCGGTTCCTGAACCTGGTCGCTTCGTCACGAGCCGTCCTTTTCGGGCTTGTTCGGCATCTTCGGCCGGTGGGGAGCGCGAATCCTCGCCGGCGGAATCACCGCTAGGACCGCGATTCCGAGCTGATCGATATCGGCGCGTCGATACAGGCGGTCGTCGATCACCGCGAGACCGATCGCGAGCGTTCCGCCGAGCGTCAGGAACAGCACCATGCCGGCGAGCAAGAAGACGGTCTTGCCGGGTCCGGTCGGATGCGCCGGCTTCTCGGCAGGGTTGATCACGGTCAATCGTCCGCCGCCGCCTTCTGCAGCCTTCGCACTCGCGTCGATCTGCGCGCGGCGCACGCTGTCGGCGAGCGACTCGACGGTCTCGCGCTGTTCGGTCACGCCACGGCGAAGCTCGGTGTACTGCGTCTCGAGCTTGACCACCCACTGCGCGCTCTGATCGGCGGTCGTTTGATTGCTGCCACTTCGTTTCTGCTCGTCCGCGATCTGCGACTGAATCACCGCGAGGTCTTTCTGGATCTTCGTGCGATCGGCGGGCGTCGCCGGCGCCACGGCCATCTCGGTATCGGGCGGCACGGCCGCCTTCGCCTCGCGCAGATGCTGCTTGGCAAACGCGACGCGCTCCTGGGCCTTGATCACCGATGGATGCTTCTCGGTGTACTTCGACAGCGCGTCTTCGAGCTCGCGCTGCGCGGAGACGACCTCGCGTTGCGCATCTTGAACCGCGGCTTCCGCGGCGATCTTCTCCGGCGTCGGTGGCGCGGAGACCCGGATCGGCGGTGCATCGGGCGGCGCGTCGAGTCGCGCCTGCAAGCGCGCACGCTGGCGATCGAGGACGTCGAGCCGGGTGTTGCCGGTCGCCGGTTTGTTGCGAATCGCGCGGATCCCGGCGCCCTCGGCAGACGCCTGATTCTGATCCTGCGCGAATTCGGGATGCTTCGCGAGGAACTCCGCGAGCGCTTGCTCGCGCTTGCGCAGCTCGGCCGCGGACTCTTCTTTCTGCGCAGTCGCGAACGCGACGGTGTTCTGCGCCTGCTGGCTGCGCATGGCCTCATCTTTGTCCTGGAGTAGCCTCGTCAACCGATCCGTGACGGCCTTCGCGCGATCCGGATCGGTATCGGTGAACGTGATCTTGAAGTTGGCGCCGCCCTTCGAGTCGAACTTCACGGCCTGGCGAAATTTCTCGAGAGCGAGCGAGGGGTCGGCGATGTCGGGGTACGGATTCAGCTTTGGATCCTCGATCACTTGGATCAGCTGCGGCCGCGCCATCAGGAGCTCGCGATATCGATCGCCGAGGAACCGATTGACGGCTTCTTCGCGATTCGACAGCACGCTCGACTGGATCTTCTCTTCGTAGCCGAGCACGGCCTCCGCGGTGTAGCTGCGCGCGCGCGTCAGCGCGAACACGAGCGACAGCGCACCGCCGCCGACCGCGAACACGGCAATCAGCCACGAATAACGGAGCGTCTTCCGGCCGAGATCGACCAGTCGCTCCAGACGGTCACGTGGGGTTATCGGTGCGAGCGCCATCGCTTGAACAATGGTACACGAGCGCGCGACGCGCCACGTACGGTGAGAGATCCGACCTCGTCGCCCGGGAACGCGGGGACATGGCCTAACACGGGAAGTCCAAGTCGTTCCACGTCATCGATGTCGTGGACTCGCGAATCGAAGGCGCCCATGAGGAGTGCCGATCCGAGCAGCGCACCGACCGCGACGACGACGAGCATCATCATCATCGCGAACGTGTGATGCTCGGGCCGATCCGGCGGGCGCTCTTCCACGACGGTCAGCGACATGTCGAGACCCGCCTCGGTAATCTTGTCGGCAACGGCGTCGCGACTCTGCACGATGTCGGCCAGCTGCTTCGAGAGCGACTTCCGCTCGCGCACGAGCTCGGCGATCTGCATGTTCAGGATCTCGGCGATCGCAGGCTTGTGATCGGCGCGCGCCTTGGTCACTGCCAGTTGCTTTGCCGCGCGTTCGGCCTCGTTTGCCTGCAAGCTCTTCGAGAGCTGGTCGCGCAGGCGCACGATGTTCGCGGCGAGTAACTTCGACATCTCTTGGCGATTTTCGGTGGCGGTTCGCACGATGATCTGGCCTAGCTCACGTGCAACGACATACACGCGGTCCGCGTCTGTATCTGCGAATGTGATGCCAATGCGAGCCGAGTGCTCCGCGGAAGAGGCGTCTTCATCGAAGTACACGAACGAATTCTTCCAGATCTGGATGTCGATCTGCTCGCGGACCTCCTTGATCGCGTCCTGCATCGTGAACGCAGTGCGTAGCTTGAAGAGCTGCTTCTCCTCGATGAGCTTCGCGAGCTTATCGTTCGGCAGGAGGACGTTCGCGACGTACTCCCGCAGCTCCTCGACCGGAATGCCGTTGTGCTTTGCCGAAAGTGAGCCTTCGGTGAGGAGCAACACGACCTCGGCTTCGATCACGTGCTGGCGCGTCGCGATCTTCCACGTGATGAGGCCGGTGATCGCGATCGCGAGCAGCAACACCGGGATCGGACGAACCCGCGTTCGCCGCCGAATGCGCTGAACCTCGCGGATCATCGAGGCGCGCGTCGATTCTTCAGACTCGAACCACTCGTCGGTGGCGTTCTCGAGCTGGGCGCGCATCAATCACGCGACCGTAGCACCCGCGGCATCCGCCAGCACGGCATGCAGTGCGGTAGCGCTCGCCGCCCACCCGCCGCGTGCGCCGAGTCGCGCGACTTCGGCCGGATCATAAGGCGTGCGTAAGGCGACCGCGAGCGCGGCGGCGAGCGCCGCTTCGTCCTTCGCGGGGACGAGCGTGCCGAGCGTACTCTGCGTGATCAAATCGGGGATGCCACCGACCGAGCTCGCGACGACGCGGCGTCCGCTCGCGAGCGCTTCGAGCACGACGTTCGGCGTGCCCTCGTTGTGACTCGGCAGCGTCAGCACATCGCACGCCGCCATCCACAGCGGAACGCGCTCGAGCGGTTGCGGCCCGACGATCTTGACGCGATCGCCGTACGGCTTCGCCATGGCTTCGAGCTCGCCGCGCAACGCGCCGCCGCCGATGATCGCGAGGGTCGCATCCGGCACTTGGTCGAGGACAACGGGCCACGCGCGGGCGAGATCACCGACGCCCTTCTCGGGTTTTAGGTTACCGACGTACACCGCGAGCGGACCGGCCCGTAGCCCGAGCTCCGCGCGCGCGGCTGCGCGATCGCCGGGTTTGAACAAGTCCGCATCGACACCGTTCATCACGATCCGGACGCGATCGGCTCGCACTCCGAGCGCGATCACCTCGTCGGCGAGCGCACGACTGACCGCGACGACGCGCGCGGCCTGCGGCAACGCCCACACGGTGAGCGCGCGCGGACCGGGCAGCTTCGCGATCACGTTGATGTCGGAGCCGTGTAGTTTCACGACGCACGGCACGCGCAGCAGCTTCGCCGCGATCACCGCGGCAAAGCCGTCCGGATACGCCCACGATCCGAGCACGACGTCGACCTTGCCGCGATACGCCGCGAGGGCCGGCGCGATCGACGCCGCATACAGCGGACCCCACGCGACGTGCGCGAGCCGCGGCACGTACAGCGTGCGCGGATGCGAAACCGCGATGCCGACGATCGTCTCGCGCCTGGGAACGGCCGCGAGCTTGCCCGCGCTCGACCACCGCTGGACCAGGCTGGCACCGGGAAACCACGGAATCGTCGCCATCACCTCGAGGTCGCAACGTTCGCGCAGCGCCGCGAACTGCTGGCGATTGAACGGCGCCGAAAGCGGTTCGGCGGCGTTCGGAAAGATCTTCGTGATCGCGAGGACGCGCAAAGCTTAGAGGTTGAAGACCTTGTCCATTCGCAACAACTTGAAGATCGCGAGCGGCTGATCGCGCGCTCCCGTCATCATCACCACGCCGTTGATCCCGCGAACACCTTTATAGAGCTTCACGAGCGCGGCGACACCGGAGCTGTCGATCAGATCGAGGCCCGATAGATCGACGACTACCTTCGTGGGCTTGTGCCCGACAATCCGGTCGATCTCTTCGGCGAGCTGCGAAGCGGTGTTGATATCGAGCGACCCGCGGACCGTGAGCTTGGTCTCGCTGTTCGTGCGTTGGACGTCGTAGGGCTGGGTCACTTAGCTCCTCCCGGTGGAGATCACGTGGTTCTGCGGCAGGCGTTTCAACAGCCGCCACAAATTCGGCGGTCCGGGTTCGTAAGTCATCTCGTCGAGCATCGTCTTCGCAATGTGAATGCCCATGCCCCCCTCGGGGAGCGAGGCCTCGTCGAGGTCGGTCGGCAGCGGGGCGACCTCGTCGATATCGAATGGCTGCCCGTGATCCTTCACTTCGATCACGAGCTCGCGCTCGGAGATCGTCATCAGGATCTCGATCAATCCGCCGCCCTTCCGCTGATACGCGTGAATCGCGACGTTGTTATAGATTTCGGAGAACGCCGAAACGACCGCGGTGTCGAACGGATCGCGCACATCGTGGGTGAGCGGGTCCTTCGGATCTCGCTGGGTGGAGCCGGAGACCAACCGTGCTGCCTCGGCCACCGCCCGTACCGCGAGTGCGCGATAGCGGAGTGTGCCTGGGAGACTCAGCCGGATCGGCGCGACCATCGACTCAGACGATAGCCGACTTTCTCGCACATGGTACGGTCGCGGCATGCTTCGCAGCGTTCGACTCGCCAAACGCGCCATCGACGTGCTGGGCGGAGCGGTCGGGCTCGCAATCTCTGCGCCTCTGATTCCGGTCATCGCGGCGGCCATCTATCTCGACTCCCCCGGCCCGATCTTCTTCAAGCAACGGCGCGCCGGGAGCTTGAAGACCGTCGAGAACAAGAACGGCGTCAAGAAGCTGCATTTCGACGAGTTCGACATGCACAAGTTCCGCACGATGATCACGAATGCCGAGGCGAAGACCGGCATCGTCGTCGCGGGCGCGGACGATCCGCGAATCACGCGCGTCGGCAAGTTCTTGCGCAAGTCTCGACTCGACGAGCTGCCACAATTTTGGGATGTGCTGCGCGGCAAGATGAGCCTCGTGGGACCGCGCCCGGAGCGACCCGAGCTACTGCAAGATCTGTCGTACGCGATCCCACTATTCGAGGAACGCATGCGGGACGTGAAGCCGGGCATTACCGGCCTCGCGCAAATCTCACTGGGCTACACGGGATCGATTCCGGAAGGCAGCGAGATTGGAAAGCTTGCCGAGACGCTCCAGAACCCGTGGCAGCTGGAAGAGACCAAGGGGTCACTCGCCGACGACATGCGCATCAAGCTGCTCTACGATCTCGCATACACGGCGTCGCTCGAGCGGCTCGATACGTACTTGCGAACCGAGCTGGGCATCATCTTCAAGACGCCGCTCGTGATGCTGAAGATGACGCAAGGGCGATAGGGGACGGGTCTCAACTCAGGCAACGCGAGCTTGCAACTTGCGAGCGCGGCGTTGCGAAGCTGCGCGTTGATCTTCGGGATGAGACGGTTGAACGGGAACGGTCTGCTGGAACGGGAACGGTTGACGGGAACGGTTGACGGGAACGGGAACGGGAACGGCAACGGGAACGGCAGCGGGAACGGGAACGGCAGCGGGAACGGGAACGGGAACGGCAGCGGGAACGGGAACGGCAGCGGGAACGGGAACGGCAGCGGGAACGGGAACGGCAGCGGGAACGGGAACGGGAACGGCAACGGCAGCGGGAACGGGAACGGCAGCGGGAACGGGAACGGCAGCGGGAACGGGAACGGCAACCAGAAACGGAGAACGCGTCAGCTGTTTCAGCCGCGGGCCTCGGTGGGCGGGCTCTCTCGCCTTGCGCGCTTCCGCGCATCGGGTCGCGCCAAGCGCGTGAGCACCTGTGGTGGACCGGACCACCGCCGCGAAGCTGCAGCTCACATCGATCGCCTTCGCTCTGCTCGCGCTCGTCACGTCCCGTGCGCGGTTCGCGCGCTGTCGGCGAGAGAGAGCCCGCCCCCTCGGCAGCCCCGAGGCCCCTTGGGGGCGAGAGGCAGATCCATTCACCAACCGTTACAGGAGAACACGAACATGTTGATTGCTTACGAAGTTGCTCTCGAGCTCATTCACAAGCTTCGTCCGATCGTCGAGCACATTAAGGTCCACGACAGTCACCTCGCTGATCAACTGAAGCGCGCCGCGACGAACACCGTCGCCAATTTGGCGGAGGGTCAGCGGAGACAAGCCGGCAATAAGCGCAGAGCGTTCGAGAACGCACATGGCGAGGCCCGCGAGATGCTCGGCTGTTTGGATTGTGCGCTCGCGTGGGGCTGGGCGACCGACGACTCGGATGCGCGGAAGACGCTCGATCGATTGCTCGGACTTTGCTGGGGCCTCACGCACTCACGTCCGATGGCGAAGAGTCCATCGAACGACTCAGCGAAGGTCGTCGGGCTCAAGCCGGGCTGATATCGCAGCGTTTAGATCCAACGGGTTCCCGCGTGAACATCCGAGGCGTGTTTGGATCGATCACAACGGGTTGCACGGCCATGTTGGTTTGCGAGGATCACAACGCGTTCCCGCGTGAACATCCGAGGCGTGTTTGGATCGATCACAACGGGATGCACGGCCATGTTGGTTTGCGAGGATCACAACGCGTTCCCTTGGGAACGTCGGAGACTCCTTGGGCTGGATCACACCGCGGTTGCGCCGTGTCCTTGCGCGTGAACGCGTTCCCGCGGGAACGTCTGAACGGTTTGGAAATTCCTGTGCGCCGGCGGTGTCTTTGCACGGCAAGGCGTTTCCCGCGGGAGCGTCTGAACGGTTTGGAGAGGCCTGTGCGCCGCCGTGGCCTTGCGCGCGGTGACGCGTTCCCGCGGGAACGTCCGGACTCATGCCGAGAGCGATTGGCCGAGTCCTCCAACTTGGATCTCGTCGAACGCATAGCCGCTGGTCGGACGAACGTCCCGGACTCGGTCGGACGCGGAGGAGTCGTGTGTGCGAATCCGTGCGGTTACGGTTGGCAATCGGCGTGCAGTGCACGAGTGCTACGATGGCTGTGATGGTACCTGCTCCCGTCAACGCTGTTCCGGCAGGTGAATATGTGCCGACCGCCGACGAGCGGATCGTGATGCACAACATCGGCTGGACTGGGTTCGAAACGCTCCTCGCGGTGCGTGGGGATCGGTCGCGACCGCGCTTCGCCTATCTGGATGGAGCGGTCGAGCTTATGTCGCCGTCGTGGAATCACGAGATCATCAAGAAGAACATCGGGGCGGTCCTCGAGGCTTACATGCTCGAGCTCGGGATCGCCTACCAAGGCGCTGGTTCGTGGACCCTGAAGCAGAACGCGAAAGAGGCGAGTCTCGAACCAGACGAATGCTACGTGTTCAGCCAAGGTCAACCGGAGCGACCGGAGCTAGCGATCGAGGTCGTGTGGACGAGCGGTGGTCTCGACAAGCTCGAGATCTATCGCCGACTCGGTGTCCCGGAAGTCTGGTTCTGGATCGAAGGCAAAGTCACCGTTCACGTCCTAAACGCGGGTGTGTACGAGCTGCGTGATGGCAGTGCGTGTCTTCCGGCGGTCGATCTCGAGCTTGTCTGCAAGATGATCGAGTTGCCGATGCAGAGCCAAGCGGTCACCGAGCTCCGCGCGATCCTCGCGAGCCGTCGGTAGTCGAAGACGTTCCCGCGGGACCGTCCTGATCGCAGAGCGTGACTTGCGCGCGAGCCTGGAATTCCCGCGGGACCGTCCGGATCGCTGACGTAGGGGGGGTGTCCATGCGGCAACGCGCGCATGTCGTGCTCGAAGACGTGCCACGTCGGTCCGGTCACGGCGAAGAAGCGACGGAAGTAGACGTGACGACGCTCCCGCTCCCGTTCCTGCCTCCGTTGCCGTTTCTGCTACGACTCTTCTTCGACGAACGCTCGCAGCCGATCGATCGCGGCGTCCCATTGTTCGGAGATCTGATCGAGCCAGTGTCGTGCCTTGTCGAGGCGTTTGGGCTCGAGCTCCCAGATCCGCTCGCGGCCGCGCCGGTTGTCGCGTACGAGGCCCGCGTCGGCGAGCGCATGCAGGTGCTTCGTGATCGCCTGGCGCGTGACGTTGCTGCCCTCGCTCAGGTTCGAGATCGAGAGCGGGCCGCGAACACACAGGCGGGACACGAGCTGCAGGCGCGTTGGATCGCCGAGGGCCGCGAACACCGGCGCAGCCTCGCTCCAGCTCGGAGCCTTATGCGCGCGAGACATGCTTCTCGATGTTCTTGATCTGGGCGGTCCAGCCGCCATCGTTCATCCGAAATGCCTCGGCGCGCCGTTCGGCTGGGATCCGATCGAAGCCAGATTCGATGATCGTCAGGTCGGTGCCATCCGCTGCTTCCTCGAGACGAAACTCGACGAGCGTCGTCGGCTCCTTCGAGTAGTCGACTTTCGGGTCGAGCGCGTACGGGTGCCAGCGATAGGAAAAGTAGCGATCGGGTTCGATCTTCTCGACCTGAACCTCGATGGTCAGATGTTCGTAACCCGAAATTGTCAACTTGCCGCGCGTGCTTGCGCCGGCGACGAACGCCCCTTCGAGCTTGATGCCGAACCAGGTCCCGAACTCGGCCGCGTTCGTCAGTGCCGTCCAGACCCGTGCGCGTGGTGCGCGAAGCAGAACTCGTTTCTCGATCCGATCATTGGTCTTGGTCATATGCAACCTCCTGGTTGCCTATGTAGCATCAGGCTTGGCGACATGCAACCGGTTGGTTGCGTGATTTGTAGAACCACACGTGGGACACAGTCCGGCCAGCGCACGCGAAGCTGGCGTTCGGTTACCAATCGCGGCAAGCCAGCGCTTGTCTGCCCGCCGTGGACCTCGAGCTGGTGTGCAAGATGCTCGAGCTGCCCACTCAGAGCCATGCCATCCGCGAGCTCCGCTCGATCCTGGGATCGCGCCGCTAACCTTCTGGAGATACGCGGGTTGGTACGGGTGGCAACTCCGGTCGCCACCGGTTCTTTGTTGCAAAGCGTCATGAGGCCGCGCTAGATGCGCAGCATATGCGGATCTACCTAGCTTCGATTCTCGTTCTCGCTGCATGCGCGCAGCAAAAGACCACGCTCACCGACGACTTCAGCGACCTCTCGGGGCAAGACGAAAAGTCCGACTCGTTCTCCTATCGGATGAAGATCGTCGGCTCGCTCGATTACGGTCAGACGTCAAGCTCGGTGCACTACACGAAGACGCCGCGCTATCGCGCGATGAAGTTCGGCGGCCACGCGGGCGACAAGGTCGATCTGTGGGTGCGCTCGAGCAACGGCGGCGACGCGGTCGCGTGGGTTCTCGACAACACGTTCCACACGCTCGCGAGCAACGATGATGCCGACGCGAACACCGTCGACTCGCACATCTCGCTGACGCTGCCGGCGAGCCCGAGCATCACGCACTACGTCGTGTTCCGCGACTACGATCTGCTCACCTCGAACTATACGATCGCGCTCACGGGCGCGGCCGCGGGTCCCTCGTGCAACCTCGACTCGGACTGCATCGGGATCGCGATCGCCGATGGCAAGGTCACCGAGTGCAACAACGCGACGAAGACCTGCGAGCGCATCGACATCGCGGCGGTCCACTGCGGCGGCTTCATCATGAACTCGCACGCGTGCCCGACCGGTTACGTCTGCCAGGTGCTCCCGGGAAATCCGGACGTCGGCGGGCACTGCGCCGCCGATCACTGATCGCTACTCCATGCGATCGCCGGGCGGCCTGACGAAGTGATGGCGCACGGCGACGAACGCGGAGTCTTTGAGCGTCGGCGGATCGACCAGGACGTCCTTCGCTTCGATCCGGACCGGATCGGCATTGGCGAAGATGCCGGACTTCGTCGACTTGGCGAGCCGGGCCGCGAGTTGTGCGTACGGTTCTCGAGACGGCTTGGTCCAGCCGCTGATCGCTCCCGATCCGCCGTAGCCAACGAGGGCTGCGGCGACCTTGTCGGTGACGCTCGCCGGCAGCTTGCCCGAGAGATCGACGAACGCGGGATTCGGGACCGCGCCGGTGTCGAAGACCTTGCTAAGGCCTTTGACCGAGCCTATCGGCGCGAACACCGCCTGCGCGGTCTTCAGCTGCGAGACGTCGGCGAGTGCGCCGGTGAGATCTTTTTCGCCGGCGCGCGAGCTGAAGAACGTGGCATCGACCTCGGACTCGAGCATCGCGTTGTCGATGAAGCCAGCGTCATTGCAGCCGGTCGCGACGAACGCGAGCTTCTTGCCCTTGAGCGCCTGCATCGTGTCGCCCGCGCTCGAGTACAGCGCCCACGCGCGCGTGATGCCGCCGCCGATGTTCGCGTTCGCGAGCAGCTTGCCGTTCAGGGTCGTCGCATAGCACTGGCCGTCGATGATCGCGAAGTCGACGTTGTCTTTCTTGAGCGCCGCGACGTTCGCGTACGACTGCGCCTCGGTCTTGATGCCGGTGTTCTGTTCGATCGCCTTCGCGAGACCTTGCACGTAGGCGAGGCGCGCTTGCGACGTTCCGAACTCGACCGACGGCGCGTAGATCCCGATCGTCAGCTTTTGCGGTGCGGGTTGCGCGTGCGCGGCGGCGGTCACGACGACGAGCCCGACGAGGAGTGCCCTAGTAGCCATAGATCCGCCTCTTGGCATCGATCCACTTCTGGAGATCGCGCGCATTGACGCCTCGCGCTTTGGCGCGTTGCCAGGCGTCGTAGGCTTCCTTGGGTTTGCCGGCCATGTCGTAGACCAGGCCGAGGTTGACGAGTGACTCCGGCGGATTTCCGCCGAGACCTTCGAGCTGGGCCGCCTTGTCCTTGCCGAGCGAGATCACCGCGCGGTCCATGTCGAGGCGTCGCTTGGTATCGCCGGCGGCGTACTTGTCCGCGGTCGCGAGCGACTTGAGCGCCGCGCCGGGCTGGCCCGCACGAAACTGCTCGACGGCGACCATCTCCCAGCACGATGCGAGGAGCTCGCGCGCCTTGCCGCCGATCTCGGGCTCGAGCTTCGCGAAGTCTGCGCACGCTTGCTGGCGAGCGGGACCGGCGCCGGTGCGATAGCTCGCGTACGCGCCGAGGAACTGCGAGCCGACCTTCGCGTAGGCGCCCTTGAGATACGCCCCCTGGTTGCCCTTCGCGGCGAGGGACTTGAAGGCCTTCGCGGCATCGGCGGGACGGTTCGCGTCGAGGAGTGCGACGGCATACGAGAAATCGAGCGCGAAGCCTTCGGTGCCGCGTTGCACGCTCGGATCGCGATCGGCGCGCTCGAAGTCGGCGGCGGCTTCGACGCTCTTGCCGTCGCGCATCAGCTTCCAGCCACGGCGATACAGAGCGAGCGACAAGTTGCGCTTCGCCGCGGGACCGATGTCCGGATCCTGCGATCCGATCTGGACCGCGAGCTCGAGCTTGTCGATCGCGTCTTCGAGGTTGGCGTCCCAGACGAGCGGCGCCCACTCTGTATAGATCTCCGCGAGTGCCAGCTGTGCGTTTGCCTTCTTCGCCTCTTTTTCGGCGGCGGCATACGCCTCGATCGCCTTCTTCGGTTCGGGCCTGCTCTGACACAGATACGTCCGCGCGAGCAGGCGAGCGGTGACGACGGCGTCGCTGCCGCGGAGATCTTTGAGCCGGACGAGCTGCTTTTGCGCGGGCTCGCACTCGCCGCGCTCGATCGAGAGGATCGCGATATTGGTGAGCGTCGCCGGCGAGCTCGCATCGATCGCGAGCGCTTGCTCGAGCAACGCCTGCGCGGCCTTCGTGTCCTTGGCGAGGTCGAACGCTTGCTCGTTGATCGTCTCGACGAGCTCGCGCTTGATCTGGACATCGCCGGCGCGTAGCTGCTGGGCAGCCTCGAATCGCTGGCGTGCTTCCTTGAGCTTGTGCTGGTTGAACAGCGACTTCCCGGCGATCACGAGGATCGCGGCACGCTGCTCGGGGGGTGCCTTCGCGATCTCCGATCCTGCAAGCATCCGATCGGTGAGCGCGGTCGCCTTGCTGTCTTGCTTCGCCGCGAGGTACGCGCTGCCGAGCTCCGCGGCGAGCTCGAGGCTCGACGGATTGGAACCGAGCGCGCTCGCGAGCTTCTCGATCGCCAGGTTGAGGTTCGGGTTCGGTCCGCTCGCGGGAGCAGGGAGCCGGCGATATGTCTTGCCGAGCCGGATCGAGAGTTGGATCAGCTCGCGCGCCTGGTTCGGCTTCAGCAGCTTCTCGCCGCGCTGGTATTGCTCGAGGGCGTTGCCCCAGTCGTTATCGGCGAAGTAGCTGTCGCCGATCAGGATGTAGCCGCGCGCCTCGTTCTTACGCAGCCGGGTGAACTCGTTGCCGGCCGAGCGCGCTTTCTTCGGCTGTTTGCGCGCGAGATACGCGGTGCCGAGGTTGAACCACACCGAGCCGGTCGCATCGATTCGCTTCGTGTCCTGGATGATGCGTTCACACACGGTGACCGCTTGGTCCCAGCGACCGAGGCCGGAGTACGCGGCGCACAGTCCGTTATCCGCGTTGACCTGCGCGTTCGGCTTCTTGCCGAACTTGCGGATCACGACATCGAACTGATCGGCTGCGCGTTGATAGAGCTGCTGTGCGCGCGCGTCGTCGCCATCGGCGAGCACCGAGCGAGCGTTCGCGAGATACGCGAAGCCCAGCCGAATCCGTGGCAACACATCGCCGCTCTCGAGCTCCGCGGGACGCCCTGCGAGGTAGCCCTCGAAGGCTGCGACCGTTTTTACCGCGTCGCGACCCGCGTAATACTCGCCGAGGATCTTCTGGTTCGAGAACGTCTGCGGCCGCGCGGCGACGACCTTTTCGGCGACCTTGACGGCCTCGTCGCGCTTCTCGGTCTCCCACAACATCAGGGCTTCTTGCTCGAGGATCTCGGGGGCGTTCGGGAACCGCGGCTTTGCCTTCGCGACGAACTCGAGCCCGGCCTTGAGATCCTTCAAGATGATGAAGATCGCGGCGCGCTTGCCATAGGCCTCCGCGGAGACCTGTCCGGGTGCCTTCGCGATCGCGCGGTCGAACGCGCCTGCGGCCTTCTTCCAATCACCGTCTTCGAAGTACTTGTCACCGTCGCGCAGATCGTCTTCGACGGCGGCGATCGCACGGCGTGGAATCGCGATCGTCGTCAGCGCCGAGGCGAGCACGAGCGCGATCAACAGCCAGCCCAGGATCCGACCGCCGACCTCGCTCCGCTCCCGCCCTCGATTGCTCGTCAATGCATCCTCCCGATCACCATCGTGATGTCGTCTTTGCGCGGCGCATCGGCGAAGAACGTCGACGCCTCCGAGACGATCGCGTCGCGCATCTCGCCGGCATCGAGCGCGGCGGCCTTGCGCACGGACGCACGAAAGCGCTTCTCGCCGTATTCCTCGCCGGCTTCGTTCTCGCACTCGACGATGCCGTCCGTGTACCAGACGAGGATATCGCCGGGAACGAGGTCGGTCGTCTTCGCTTCGTACTTCGACGCGCGGTCGTCGCCGAGGCGGTTGCCGCGGATCATCAGCGAGCCGAAATCGCCTTTGCCTTCGCCCGGCCGGAACAGATAGGGGAAGTTGTGGCCCGCGTTCGCGTACGTGATCGTGCGCGCCTTCGTGTCGACGATCGACGCGAAGCACGTCATCACGAACCTGCGCTGCGCGCTCTCGAAGATCGCGTGGTTCATGATCTCGAGTAGGCGCGTCACGGTGACGTCGTCATTGTGCATGTAGCGCGCGACGTCACACGAAGCCTTCGCCGCTGCGGTGATCATCGCGGACGGAACGCCGTGACCGGTGACGTCACCGATGACGAGCAGGATCTTGTTGTCGACGAGCTCCGCCCAGGTCCACCAGTCGCCGCCCGTTTGCGCCGCCGGCTGATAGAAGCCCGCGAACGTCAGCGTGCTCTTCTTGACCGGCTGGTCGTTCGGGACAAGCGTCTCTTGGATTGCCTTCGCGACCTCGAGCTCTTGCTCCATCTTCGCCTTCTCGGCGGTCTGCTGGAGCAGGATCGAGATCTGGTCGGCCATGAAGTTGAAGTTCTCGGCGAGCAGACCGATCTCGTCGCCGGCGGTCACTTCGACGCGCGCATCGAGATCGCCGCGTGCGATCTGGTCGGCCTTCCACGCGAGCTGCTTGAGCGGACGCGAGATCGACAGCCCCTGAAAGATCGCGAGCACGGTGCCGATCAACGCGAACAGCGCACCGACGGCGCCCGTGTAGAGCACGGCCTTCGCCGACGCCGCAGACTTCTGCTCGGCCGCGCCACTCGTGAACCACTCGACGGGGGCGAGGTCATAACCGAGCACGACGTACCCGAGGCGTGCGGCCGGATGTTCCGCGGCGATCGCGCCCGCTGCGGTCGCGGGCTCGCCCGTGAACACCGGATATGCGAACACGCGATAGGTCGCGCCTCCGCTCTGCAGGTCGAACTTGATCAGCGCCTCGCCCTTACTCGCGACATTCGCTTTCCACTGGGCGATCGCCTTCTGCCAGGTCTCGACGGTGAGCTGGCCGAGCGCGGGCCCGATCGGCTCGTGGTTGCCCGGCTTGCACACGAGCTGGGCTTCTTCGAGGCAATGCGCGACGAGGTTCTGGTTGAGATCGAGGACGTACGCGAGCCGCAGGCCGTAGTCCTTTTTGCCATTCGGCCCTTCGCGGGTGTCCTGCGCGACGGTGCTCTGCACGAGCAACTGGATATCGGCGTCGCGCCCCTTGTCGTAGAGCAATTGCTCGACGCCTCGCGCGAACAGCGGCGTGTCGTGCTCGCCGAGCTGTTCTCGGCCTTGCTTGAAGATCTCGATCTGGCGGACGGCCGATTCGTCGAACGCGCGCCGAATATTGACGACATTGAGCACGCCGGAGCCGACCACCGTGATCACGATCAACAACGTCGTGGTCAGGATCATCTTGACCGAAATGCTCCATCCCGCTCGCCAGCGTTCGCTGGCTCGCTCCATCTCGGCCCCCCGGCGCTTCGCCATCCCGAGGGAGATTATGACAGGCCCGGGCGAACTGCTACCATTGCCACCCAATGGACACCGTCGCGCCGGCGCTGCAGCAGTTCTTGACCGAGTTCAAGAGGGTTGCGAACGCGATCGTCGATAGCTACTTCGTCGTGGACACGGATCGCCGGATCGTCGACTTCAACCGCGCGTTCTACGCGCTCTTGCCTCGCCACGTCGCTCGCGGGCTCAAGGGCAAGCACTGCTTCGAGATCATCGAGCTAAATATCTGCAAGAACGAATGCATCGCGCAGCAGTGCTGGTCCGATAACCGTCATGTTCGTCTCGACGAGATCTCCGGCAATGTCGTCGGTGAAGCTCAGAAATTGCGGTTTATTCTGTCTGCGGTCCCGATCACCGACGAGGCCGGCAACCAAGTCGGCGCGCTCGAGATCCAGCGGAACGTGACCGACGAGGCCGTCGTCCAGGTCAAGTACCAGGAGATGCTCGAGACCGAGGCGCGCGAGCGCGAGCGGCTCGCAAACCAGGTCCGAATGCGCACCAAGGAGCTGCTCGAGACGAACCAGCTCCTGCTGAAGACCCAAAAAGAGCTGCTCGCGTACAAAAAGGGCCTGACCGTCTAGCGGGGGAGCCCCACTCCCCCCGCAAACAGCTGTGCGCACGCCGCGGTGCACCATTGCCGATTCTTGCGTGGAACACCGCTCAGCTCGACGGACCACGAGCGGCATATCGGCTGCACGTGCCTCCGCCCATGAAACGTCTGGCACTCGTCCTGCTCACCGGATGCCTTGTTGGTGAAGCCGACCCGATGGAGGGCGATACCGGCGACGAGGATCTCGTCGACACGAGCGCGGCCATCGTCGCCCACGCGACCAAACCGGGGGTCAATAGCAACGAGTGCACGGCGAGCCCGTTCAACTGCCGGTTCCATGCCGGCGGGTCTCGTGTGGTCAATGCTGCCAATAGCGATTCCTGGGCGATCATGCCCGGAGCCGCAGTCCGCGACGGCAACGGGAACGTGCTGTCGACCGAGACCGCAGCGCACATGACCTTCAACTATGGTCAGACTCGGTCGCTCGCCGGCAAGGCACATGCGCTGGCGCTCACGACGAGCAACGGCAGCGCCGGTTGGTACCCGTTCGATCACATCGTGAGCGAGACCTCGTTCCGCGCGGACGTCGGCAACGTCGATGCAAAGGACCCGAACCAGGGCCATCTCGGCTGTTACGAGATCCGCAATTCGCACGACGCAGGCATCGAGCTCAAGAAGGTCGTCCACGACAGCAAGGTTGGACCCGACGGGCACGAGCGCGCGGGCGATTACCAGTCGCTGGTCCGCGCGAACGGCAAACGGTCTGCAAATCTCTTGTTCAGCGTGCCCGGCTTTGGCCTCGGCGGTGCGACGACAGATCATTTTCCAGCGGGCACCAAATTTCGCCGCGTCGATGTTCCGACCGACTTCGGCCATCCTTCGATCTCGATTCCGCTTTGGATCCAGAACGCAGCCGGCCGGTACCTCGTGCGTTCGGGCTCGATGCGGTTCGTCTACGGCTACATCGTCGGCGCCGGCGTCAGGCGCTTCGGCTGGATGGCGCTCGATGCGTTGCAGGTCTCGGGCGGCTGCCCCTAACGATGGGTGTCGCGCCAGGCCCGGAGTGCGGCAGCGCGACGATCGAGGATCTGGACCATGGTGACCAAGGTTGCACGCGATGCGAATTGCGCGCGTGCCTCGACGAAAGCCTCGGCTGCTTCCTTCGCGAGCACACGGGCGTGATCGCGGTCCTTGTCGTCGCCGATCGCCCAAAGTGTTCGCGCGAGCATGAACGAGCGCATCGCGACCGAGAAGGGTCGCCTCGGCTGTTCTAGCTCGGTGCGATCGAGCGCGGCCCTCAGGACGGGGAGCGCCTCTTTCCACCTCGCGAGAGCGACGAGGGCACGGCCGCGCTGGCCCTCGAGCGCGTCGACACTTGGCTTGTAAGACTCTCCGATCTGCTTCGCGAGCACGAGACCGCGATCGGTCACGGCGAGCGAGGTCGTCGCGAGGTTCGCCTTCGCGGTGTCGCTGTCGTCGGACATCTCGATACTCTCGAGGCCGGATCGGCCCTCTCCCTCGAGGGCGTCGACGAGCAATGGGATGTTCCTGCTCTCCTCGGGTAGGCCATCGATCATGCGAGCGGCGTCGCCATACGCGCGATGCGCCTCCACGAAATTTCCCGCGGCTTCATACGTCATCGCGAGGTCGCTGATCAGCGATGGCGTGCCTGCATCCGGCGACCGCATCGCCATGGTGACGGCGGCTTCGGCGTCCCGAACTGCGGTGACGTAGTCGCCACGCAGCATCGCGTTTCCGGACGCCATCTGCGTGGCATCCTCGGTCTCGCCCGATGCCACCATCAACGCGCGGATCGCGCTTCCCTCTTGATCGAGCACCGTTTGAAACTCGGGATTCCCGCTGCGCTCGAGCGCGTAGGCAAGGTCCTCGAGCGCACCGATCGCCGCAAACGAGACCGAGCCGTGCGCAGTCACCTGAATCTCGAGGATTCGCCGGAACGCACGAATCTCCGCCGCGGCGTCACTGCTTGCGCGGGCGATCAACGCGGTCCCGCGCTCGACGAGCACGTCGGTCAGCGGGTCGCCGCCGGCTCGGTCACGTGCGGAGACTGCGACATCGCGTTGCGCGATCGCTTCCCTGACGCGGCCGGTCCGAACGAGCAGATCGACGAGTCGAGCTGCGGCGCGTGCACGCAACCGATCATCGCGCGCTGCATCGGCGAGCAGGAGCGCTTCGTGAAGGTCGCGCTCCGCGGCGGTGCTCTCTCCGCGCACGAGCTCGGTACTCCCGACGAGGTTCAGGGTCTCGGAGGTCAGCGCAGCCTCGCCGATCGCTCGTGCGCTCTTGATCAAGAGTTGCAGATCGACGCCGACGAGCGGAGCGTTGATCGTACGCTGTTGGAGATCGAGATCTGCGAGCTTGGTCTGGAGCTCGGCAAGCAGAGGCGTCGGATGCGTTACTGCCGTCGTTGACAGGCAATGCTCGACCGGTGCGAGGCCTTCGAGCTGAGTCAGCAGCTTCGCCGCGTCGATCGTGTGATCGAGCTCGACGGAGTCGATCAACCGGCGTGCGATCGTCGCTCCGCGATCGAGACACAGACCTATCTGTGCGGCGACGTCTGGCGTGCGCTCGTGACGGACATGTGTCGCGACGCAAGTCTGATGTCGCAGCTCGCTCCAGTCCCTCACGTACGCATCGATGTCGTGGAGCGCTGTGATCACGAACGCCGCCGCCCCGCCGGGAACTTTGCCGAGAGCCGCCTGAAGTTGGAGTCGGCGAACCGGCGACCAGACGATTGCAAGCGAGCCGGCATCCGAGCAGGGATCGGGCTGCCGAGCACCGTCGATCGTGCCAACCGCCGCTGCGACACATAGGACGACGCCACCCGCAGCGAACATTGGCCATCGTGTCGCGCGTGGCGAGAGCGCCGCGATCAACGCTGCAACCGACGGATGGCGCGCCTCCGGCTCTCCGGCGAGCCCGCGGCGAAGCGCGCGCTGGATCCGCCGCGGAACCCGTCGCTTCGAGGTCGGCTCGACGAGCTTGCCGGTGCGCGCGGCCTCGATCAGCTCGTCGACGGTGCGACCGGTGAATGGCCTCTGACCATAGAGTGCCTCCCACGCGGTGACACACAAGCTGAACTGATCGGAAGCGGCGATCGCTTCACCATAGGCTTGCTCCGGCGCCATGTACGCGGGTGTCCCGAGCATCGTCCCCGTGTGTGTGAGCTCGACCGCGCCCGTGACGCCTCCGCCGCCGCCTTCGGACTGCGGTGCACCGTCGGAGCGAGCGAGTCCGAAGTCACCGACGCGAACTTCATCGTCATGGCTCACGAAGATGTTGTCGGGCTTGAGATCGCGGTGAACGATGCCTTCGCGATGTGCGGCTTCGACGCCGCGCGCGGTTTGTACGATGACGTCGAGAATCTGCGCGGTCGTGCGCGGCGCTCTCAGCCAAGCGCGGAGCGTCATGCCGTCGACGAGTTCCATCGCGACGAATGCACCGTCGCCATACGGACCGACGTCGTAGACCCCGACGACATTCGGATGCGTCAGCTTCGCGAGCGCTTGTGCTTCACGCCGCAACCGGTCGGCCGAGGCGCCGGGCCGTAACAACTTGATCGCGAGCGCGCGATCGAGCTCCGGATCATGCGCCTCGAACACGACGCCCATCGCGCCTGCACCGAGCCGGCGCACCACTTCATACCGCTCGATCTTCGTGGGGTCCGCGCTCGCGACCGGCAGCGACGTCCAGCTGCTCGAAGTCTCGGCCAGCGCGCTGTCGGCAGCGGTGATGTCTCCGACGAGATCAGAGATCACGGCGTGGCATGTCTCGCAGCTCCCGGCGTGGTCGGCGATCTGGGCGCGCAGCGGCTCCGCGAGCGAGCCCTCTGCGAAGGCGGCGAAGGTCTCGTCGTCGGGACAGGTCAACGTGAGGCTCTCGGCGGCGGGGCAGCGACCGTCTCGTCGTGTGCGGGCCCGAGGAGACGATCGAGCGAGACATCGACGCGACTCGTCACGAGGCGCACGATCGAAGCAACCTCGTCCTTGTGGATCGAGAGCCGCTTGGCGAGCTCGGTCTGGATCCGATCGCCGACGGCGGCGCGCGCGGAGACGATCCATCGTGCGGCCGTTGCGCGGTGCACGCCGTAGAGCTTGCCGACTTGATCGACCGTCCAGCCGTCGACGAGCTGGTAGCGCAGCAGTGCACGCGTTCGATCATCGAGGCCAGCAACCGCCGCTCGCATCGCGTCGTCGACGACGTCTTGATACTGCGCTCGCAAGATGCTGAGCTCCGGATCGTGGTGCGGCGCGAGGCGATCGAGGATGTCGTCGTCGGGGATCGGCGTCTCTTTGCGTCCGCGATTGACCGTTCGGATCAGGTCGCGCGTCGCCATCACGCGAACATAGGCCCGTAGGTTGCCGCGCCCCGAGAACTCGCGCGTTGCTGCAGGTCGATTCGGCTCGTCGACGAACAACACGCGTCGCAAGGTCGCCTTGACCTCGGCGACTTGATCCGGGGTCGCGCGAACCTTCGTCGCCGAGATCTCGACCTCGCGCAGATACGTCTGCTCGAACCGGCGGATCGCTGCGCCGTCGCCCTCCGCGCACGCGATCGCGAGATAGACGTCGGTCGCGCAGATCCGGCGCAGCGACTCGAGCGATGCCTCCGCACCGAGCCGCCGTGCGAGCTCGCTCGCAAACCGCTCGGGGGCTACCGTGATGTCGGGCCACGCTTCGTGGGCTTTTTGCAGGTGCGTTTCGAGGACCGGCGCGGTCGTCACAGCCTCGAAGCGAGATCGTGCGTCGGCATGCAGCCCCGCGACAAAGCTATCCCAGCGTGAGCCTCCCACCGCTCGCGCAGCATAGCCGGATTCACCGCTGTCGTGCGCATCCAAACCGAACGGTTCCCGCAGCTTGCAGGATCGGTGCGACGGAATCGATCTCGCGCAGCCGAGCATCGACGACTTCGCATACGTCCACGCGAGCGGCATCGGCTAGGTCAGCTGCTGCAGCGACGAGCGCTACTTCGTGAGGACGAGGTACGCGAGCACGATGATCGCAGCGACGAGAATACCGACGAGGCTGAACACGAGCGCGTTGCTCTTGCTCGGCGCGGCGACCGGTGAGCTGCCCGAAGCGTAGCCGAGCGCTTGCTGCTGCATGCGCAACGACGCGCTCGCCAGCGCGCCGGGCGGTTGGCTGCCGGGCTTGCCCGCGAGGTTCGGGCGGCTCGGCGGCTTGTTGGTCGGTGGAACGCTGCCGGGCTTGCTCGGCGACTTGCCACCGGGGCTCGTGGTCAGCGGCTGCGTGCTCGTACGCTGGATCGAGGGCAGCGACGGGACACTCGGCTTGCTGCCGGGCGCCGCCATCTTCGGCTCGCTCGAGCGAGACTTCACTTTGCCTTTGCCGTTACCGGAGGATTCGGAGCCGCGCGCGAGCTCCTTCATCGCGCCGTTGATCTTGTCGGGCTCGGCGAGCTTGCGCTGGTTCGACAGGAACGCGAAGTACGAGTCCGGCATGTCGTCGAAGTCCATGACGAGATCACACTCGTCACAACGGCAGGTCGGCGGCTCGTGCGGAGGGGGGCCCATGTCGCCGGCCTCGACGAGTAGGACTTTCTCTTCGTCGCACTCGGGACAGAAGTACGGAACGTAGAAGCTCTTGACGACGCCCGAGCCGGTGAAGTTGTTGACGAGGTTGATCTGCGCGACGATCGCGGGCGAGCACTCGACGAGCACCGAACGCGTGCCGTTCGTCTCGAGCTTCGAGAGCCAGTTCACCCAGTCGCGAACGCCGCACGAGTTGATACGCTCGATCTCGCCGAGATCGATGACCGCGGTTCCCGTCGGGATCTTCTCGACGAGCTCGCCGAGCTCGTTGTCTTCGTCGATCACCCCGCCGAGCTTCACGTAGCTCATGTCACCGCGGTGCTGTACCGACGACTGAAACTTTTGGCTCATCGTAGTTCCGACAAGTAACGGCGGTATGGATGATTACACCACACCGACATAAGCTCTCGCCACGCGCGAATGTAGCTCGTCGCTCGTCGACGATCCAGTGTGGTCCAGTGGTTTTGGCACACACACGTGACCTGACACGTCCCCCCTCCGGGGATTCCCTCGGGCCAAAGATGCGCGTCCTCGCTTCGCTGCGGGCGCGCTCGATCCATCGCCCTCGGTCACCCAGGTGCGGTCAGCAGCTCGCGCAGTTGCTGGTAGTTGTCACTTAGATAGAACCGCACGAGATCCGGGCCGCCGAGCACCGCGCCGAGCGCGACCGTCTCGTCATGGTTGCTGAGTTGCTCGCCCGACAGTCGCGCAACCATCCAGATCGCCGCGGCAAAATCATCGCAGGCAACAAGGCCGGCGCGCTTGGCGCCTGCGAGCATGTCATCGATCCATGCGCCCGGGTCGAGGTCGCGAGTGCCCGCGTGACGCTCGATCACTTTGGCAGCCCGCATGCTGGCGCCATTGACGAGCTCGGCGGCCAGCCCGGTGAAGTCACCCGTGGGAGCCAGCAGCCCGCGCAACATTTGCGAGACCTCACGGCGCTGGCGAGCACCGAGCTGGAGGAGCGCCGCATAGCCGCCGCGGATCGACTCGAACGCGTAGCCGAGCAAGAATCGCAGCGCGAGATCGTTGTCGGTGAGGAGCGATCGATCGATCACGAGCAAGCGCCGCGGAAATGCAGTGACCGCGGCGAGCCCGGGGACTTTGTCGCCGATGAACACGTCGGCTTCGATCCCGTAAAGCCGACCGACCTCGGCGACGAGCTGCAACAGGCGCGCGTTGTCGACACTCTCGGCGGGCACCAGGTTCTCGCCGAGCGAGGGTTGTGCGACGAGCGCGGTGATCTCTTCGGCAAGCGCGGTCCACACCTCGCCGATCGGCTCGCGCGCGGCGGTCGTCAGTAGCAGGCCCTCGCGATGTTCGTCGTCGAGAGGATGGCGCAACGGAGCCGGCACGCGGACCGCGCGAAGCCGCTGCATCGTGTTGCGGTCGGTTTCTTCCGCGAAGCCAAGGAGGTCGAGTGCGGTGAGCACGCGGTTGGCGCGTTCGGTGTCGCCGGTGCGGCTGTAGAACGAAGCGAGCAGGCGATACGCGGGAGCGTGATGGATGTCGCGATCGAGGACCTTCCGGAGCTCGCCGATCGCGCGCGTTGGATCATCGACGGCGTAGATCTCGGCGAGGGCGACGCGATCGGTCGCGCTGTCGGGCTCGACGTTCAAGATGCCGCGATACGCCTCGATCGCCGCGGGGCGATCGCCGGAAGCGAGCAGGATCCGTGCGAGGCCGCGTTGCAGCGGGACCGCGGCGCGCGGGCCACCTTGCGCCATCGCCGCGTGCGCGGCATCGATCAACAGCGTTTCAGCTTGGCGCTGATCGCCACCGTCGGCGGCACGCCGTGCGAGCACCAGTGCTGGCGGCGCGTAGCCCGGGTCGTATTCGATCGCACGGCGATACTGCGGCGCGGCCGAGCGCGGATCACCGGCCGCGTCGAGGATCCGGCCCTTGTAGTAGTAATACCGCGCGAGCGCCTCGGGGATCAGGGCCTGACCCGGCGCGGTCGCGAGCTCGATCACGCGATCGATCGCGGCGCGGGCGTCGGCGTGCCGGGCGATCAAAAAATATTGCTGCGCGAGCAGGTAGTAACCGTCCTGATGCGACGGCTCGAGCTCGATGACCTCGTGCAACACGCCGATCGCGCGCTGCGGATCCATCTGGCCATCGGCGTGGATCGCGGCCTGACGCATCAACGCGGCGAGCCGATCGCGCGCGGACGCTTCACTCTGCACGAACTTCTGGATCGCGACGATCGCTTCGCTCCACCGGCGCATCGCGGAGTGAAACTCGACGAGCGCGAGCAGCACGGTGAAGTCCGCGGGCGCCAGCTCGAGCGCCGCGGCATAGAGCTCGGCCGCGCGATCGAGATCGCCGTCGCGCTCGATAAACGCGGCGCGTCCGACGTGAACTCGCGCAAGTAGCGGCCCGGCGTCGTCGCGCTTCTTGTAGACCTTCTCGAGCTCCTTGTAGGTCGCGTCGAAGTCCCACGCCTCGGCGTGCTCGCGCGCGAGGGCTCCGAAGTCGTCGAGCGCCTGCGTGTTCGTCGGCTTGATCTCGAGCGCGACGATGAAGCTCTCGGCCGCCGCTTTGAGATCGCCTGTCATCCGCGAGACCACGCCGCGCTTGCGATAGAAGTCGCTGCGCGTGGTCGGGTCACCGTCGCGCATCGCCTTCTGCGCGAGCGACGCCGCGATCGGCATCGCCTTGTCCCACTCGCCGCGATCGAAGAAGTGCTCGAACACCGCCTGATTGGCCGGCAAGCAGTCGGCATCGACCGCGAGTGCGCTGTCGTAGTAGGTCATCGCGCGCTCGGCATCGCCGAGTTGCTTGTCGTAGATCCGACCGATCTGCGCGAACACACCGGCGCGCTCCTTGTCGTCCGTCCACAGCTTCACCTCGAGCTCGAGCGTCTCGATCACGCGCGGCCACTCTTCGCGGCGCCGATACAGATCGCGAAGACCGTGCACGGCCGGCAGACAGTTCTGCGACGTCTTGATCGCCGCGTCGTAGTAGCGAATCGCATCGTGCTCGCGCCCGAACTTGGCCTCCATCACCGAGCCGCACTTGAAGTAGAGCAGCGCCTTGTGGCTGCGGTCGTTCGTCAGCTTGATCAGCCGCCGCGTGACGTCGATGAACTCGGCCCACTGCTCGGTCGACTCGTAGATCCGGCCGAGCGCGTCGAGCGCGTCGCGGTTCTCGGGCTGGAGCTCGAGGATCTTCTGGTAGTGCTCCGTCGCGGTGTCGACATCGCGCGCACCTTCTTCGGAGACGCGCGCGATTCGCCGCAATAGCTCGACCTGCTCGTCGACCTCTTGCACGTGCTGCAGGCGCACCTTGAGGACATCGATCAGACCCGACTTGTCCTGCTGATCCTCGAAGTAACGCTCGAGTGTCGCGGCCGCGCCGAGATCGCCGGGCTCGAGCGACAGCAGCTTGCGGTTGATCCGCATCGAGTTGCGCGGATCGCCCGTGCGCGCTTCGGCGAGCAGAGCGGCGGCGCGCAAGGCTTCCGCGCGGCGCTGTGGATCGCGCTGAACCTCCGCACGCCGCTCCCACGCGGCAATCAGCGGCGACCAATCCGCGCGCTTCTCGCAGAGCTCTTCGAGGATCTTCACCGCGGCTGCAGGCTGCGAGTCGACCTCGATGACCTTCTGATACGACGCGATCGCTGCGTCGAGCTGACCGAGGTAGTTGAGCTGAACGCTGCCGCGCCGCGAATACAGATCGCCGAGCCGATACGCGCGGCTCTGCCCGCCCTCGACGTGCGCGACCGCGATTTCGTAGAGCTGCATCGCCGCGGCCCAGCGCTCGGCCTGGTAGCAAACGCGCTCGAGGGAGGTGAACACGTCGCGATTCGTAGGGTCTGCCGTGAACGCGGCGATGTATGCGGCGATCGCGCCGTCGATGTCGTCGCGATTGATCCGGATGTGACCCACGCGGCCGAGCAGTGCGCCACGCGCGATCGGATCGGGCGCAGCCGCGGCACGATTCTCGAGGAGGCGCGCGAGCTCGCGATCGCGACCGAGCTGCTCGTAGAGCTTCTCGAGACGCTCCGACGCGAGCGGATTCTTGGGATCGCGCTCGAGCACGGCCTCGTAGGCTTGCACCGCCTCCGCGGCGCGGCCGAGCTTGGTCTCGCGCAGTTGCCCGAGCTCGAGCAAGATGTCGACCTGGCGCACGATTGCATCGGGACGGATCGCCGGAAGCTCGCGCTCGAGGACGGTCGCCATCTCCTGCCAGCGTTCGGCGCCGCGGAGCAGCCGTAATAGATCGCGGTGACGGCCCTCCTCGGCAACGGCCGATTGCGCGATGCCGAGCATGCGAATCGCGGCATCGAGGTCGCCGAGCTCGTCTTCGTAGAGCCTCGCGAGCTCGGTCGCTCGTCGCGCGACCTCGATCGGCGTCGCGGCGGTGTCGAGCTGGCGCCGGCGCACCTCGGCGAGCTCCGACCACTCGGCGATCTTCGCGAGCGCTTCGGCGAGCACCTCGAGGTTGCGCGCAGTCTGCGGAGCGCCGCGAAATGCACGGGCGAGCTCGTCCCACAGACCGAGCTTGCGCGCGGGCTGTTCGATCCCGGCGAGCGCGTCGGTTTGATCCGGCTCGATCGACAGCACGTCGAGATACGCGGCTACGACGGCCTCGGGCTCGCGATCGAGCACGGTCAGGAGCTGCGCCATTTCGGTCTGCAGCTGCATCCGGCGCCCGATCACGGGATCGAGTGCCAGCTCCGCACGCACGATCTCGAGCGCGCGATCGAAACGGCCTGCGAGCCGATGGATCCGCGCCTGTTCGCGCAGCACGTCGGAGCGACGTGGGTTGGCCTCTGCGGCTCGATCGAGTGCGATGAGCGCGGCCTCGCGATCGCCTCGTCGCTCTTCGCCTTGCGCGATCTCGATCCACAGATCTGTGCGGCGGTCGGGTAAGGTCTGGAGCGGAACGGCGCGGCGGCGGAGCTCGATCGCGCGGTCCCCCTGTTGTTCGCGGTCGCAGAGCTTCGCGAGCGAGAGCATTGCTTCGTGATCGTCTTCGCGCTCCGCGAGCATCCTCTCGAGCGCCGCTCGTGCAGCCGCCGGATCGTCGAGGTGCTCGTCGAGGAGCTCGGCATATTCACGGGCCGCGGCGGCGCGTGCGTCACGGCTGGTCAGCGACGTCGAGAGCTCGGCGAGCACGTGCGCGAGCTGGTCGTAGCGCTTGCCGGCGCGATACACCGCCGCAAGCGCGGCACGGCAGAACGGATCTTTCGGATCGAGATCGGCCGCGCGTCGCAACGACTCTTCAGCCTCGACGAAGTCACCGCGCACGAGATCGACGACGCCGCGAGCGCACCACAAAGCAGATCGGCTGCGCTCGTCGAGCTCGGCGTTGGCCCACGTCGCATAGACCTCGGCAAGCTCGTCTTCATCGGGCTCGGCGCTGCGGAGCAGGCGGATCAAGGAATCGTGCTCGGTGCCGAGCCGATCGGTGTTGCCTGCTGCGCGCCGCCACAGGCTGATCGCGCGCGGGACGTCTTGGATCTGTTCGGCGAGCGCCGCCGCCCAACGCACGACGAGGCCACCGCGTTTCTCCAGGCGACTGATCGTCGCCGGGGTCGGCGCCTCGCGCTCGACGACATCGAGCCAGCGCTCCGCGATCGCGCTCTCGGCGGCATCGACGACCACGCGCGCGACATCGGCGACGTCGGGATCGCCCGTGACGGCTGCGAGCTCGCGCGCGCGCCAAGCATGCGTTGCCGCGAGCTCGACGCACTCGGTGTCCGCGAGGCGACGGCGTGCAGCGAGTGAGACCTTCGGATCATTCGCGGCGCTGCCGGCCCACATCGCGCCGAGCAGCGCAGCTCGGCGGGCAACGGCGGGCAGCGCGCTCGCCGGATCGTCCGCGAGCTCGGCCCAGAGCTTCGCGGCTTCGGCGTGCTGGCCGTCGCGCGTCAGCTCCGCGGCCACGTGATGGCGCGTCGCGAGTGCTTCGAGGCTGCCACCGGGCAGGGCTGCGACGAGCTCCGCGCGCCGATCGAGCAGCTCGAGCCGGCGAGGATCGACCGCGCGCCAGGCCGCATCGATCGCAATATCGACGACGCGCACCCAGCCGAGGGTCGCCGGCCCGGGCCCGTCGACGCGCTCGATCGCCGTCCAGCACAGCGCGAGAGCCGCGACCGCATCGTCACCGCGATCGATCAGCAGGGCAGCATTGGCGGCGAGCTCTTCGTGTGGCGTGGTCTCGCTGATCGCGGCGAGGCGCAGCTCGACGACTCGCTTCCACGATCCCGCGGCGGCGTGGGCGAGCGCGGACAGCTCGATGACATGCAGCCGCCAGCTCGCCGGGAGGTCGCCGGCGAGCACGCGATCTGCGATCTCCGCGGCGCGCTCGGGTTTGCGCAGCCGGAACAGCCACGCCTCGGCGACCTCGAGCGCGAGTGCGAGCGTCGCAGGAGTCTGCGGCAGCGCGGCGATTCGCGCGTGTGCGGCATCGAGCGCGACGGCGTCGCCGATCGCGGCGGAGATTCGCAGCCGTGGCGCGAGCGGGTGCGCTTCGGCGAGCTCGAGATAGCGCATTGCCTCCTCGGGTTGATGCAGCCCATCCCAGCTCGCGAGTGCCGTTCGCACGTTGAGATCGGCGAGCTTGCCGTCGCGATCGTCGCCGACGAGCAAGGCCTCGGCCTCGCTCGCGACGAGCTCGAGCATCCGCTCGACGAGCTGGCCGGCGTCGGGCGCCTCGAGGTTCTTGGTGTCCTCGGGCAAGTCTTCGTCGCCCGTCTGGCTGAATACCAGATCCGTCTTGGCTGCCGCCGGCGCGATCGGCGCGCGAGGGATCGGCGGCGGCTTGGTCGGACGCCGCCGGATCGGTGGAGGATCCGCCATCGGAAAACAATCGTACTGCCGGTCGCCAACGGGCGCCACCAACAGGCACCGGCGCCATTTCGCCGATTGACGGCCCTCCGGGGCGCCGCTACCCTGCCTTGCAATGGGAGGCGGTTCGAGCACTCGTGCGATCTGCGTCAGCCGCGATCCCGAGGTCGGGCGCGTCGTTGCGGCCGCCCTGGCGAAGGCAGGGGTCACCGTCGAGCATTTCGACCAGTTACCCGCGCAAATCGGCGATCTGGCGCTCGTCGTCGTCGATCGCGCAACCCGTCAGGCGGCATCGGATACGCTGCGTTCGGTCGCGGCCCCGGTCGTCGTGGTCGGCGACGATCTCGACGACGACGGCCTCATCACCTTGATGCTCGAGGCTCCGGTCAGTCACCTGGTAGGCGACCTCGAGGATCGCGACCTCGGCATTACCTCCGAGAAGCTCGTAACGGGCGAGATCTTCGGACTCGAGAAGTACCTCGCGCCGGGCGCGAAGATCGGCGAACGCGTCGTCGTCACCGATACCGACAAGCGCGCAGCGATGGGAGAGGTCTGCTCGTGGGCCGAAGCGATCGGCGCGCGGCGCCCCATCGTGCACAGGCTCGTCAGCGTCGTCGACGAGTTGCTGATGAACGCGCTGCGCGAGGCGATCGGAACCGGACGCCGTGCGGTGCTGCGATGGGCCTCCGACGAGCGGGTGCTCGCGATCTCCGTCGGCGATACGTTCGGCGCGCTTCGCCAGCGCGATATCATCGATCATGTTCGCCGCGCGCGCAGCGAGCGCGGGCGGCCCGAATCGGATCAAGCCGGCGCGGGACTGGGCCTCTATCTGGTACTCGCGAACGTCGCGTCGTTGATCGTCAATGTCGATCCGGGTCAGCGGACGGAGGTCGTGTGCTTGTTCGATCTCGCCCGGGGTGAACGTCGCGCGGTCGCGAGCGGCGTGCGATCGCTACACGTGTTCTCGGCGTCCGCGGGCTGACACCGCAACGGCGATCGTCGCGGCCGCGAGCAGCCAGGCATCTGCGCTGTCGCGATTGCGGACGATCGCGAACGTCGCGGGTGCGGCGATGAAGATCACCCACCATGCGAGGACCCAGACGAGCTTCGCGCGATTCCTCGCGGCCGGCGAGATCGGCAGTGTGGAGGACAGCCGCGGCAGCTCGATCGGCGGCCGGTGCAGCCGTCCTCCGAGCGCGATGCCGTACATCGCAGCACCGGCGAGCGTCACGACGAGATAGGGCGTTGGATCGTCTGGCCGAGACAGTCCGATGATCGCGAGCACGAAGAACGCGAGCGCGCCGAGCGCGTACGCCATCGGATAACGCCGCCGCACGAGCCGAGCATCCTTGCGATAGGGAAGAGCAGCCTCGCCGAGCATTCCAGCGATCGCACGCTCGATCGCCGTCGGTGGCCTGATCTCGAGGCTCGCGAGCCGCTGCCGATCGAGCGCCGAGACGTCGCGCAGCACCGTGCCCATCACGCGCCGCGCCCCGGCTCGAGCGATCACGATGCCGGCTACGCTCGCCGCGGCGAGGCCCGACAGCACGACCAGCGGGGGCAGCCTCGGCGTGCCGCCCCACAGCCACGAAGACACGATGATCACGAGCACGATCACGATGCTCGATGCGAAACCCGGAAGCGCACCGAGGATCGTGGTGGACGATCCGGGTGCCGGGGCCTGTGTGGCGCTCGCGCGGACCGGCGCGCCCCCGAGGGCAGTCGCTACCTTCAGCACCTCGGTCCCGCTCGCATGCTGACCCGCTGCGACGAGCGTCGCCCCCCATGTCGCGACCGCGGGTAACAACAACGCGGCCGCGAGCCCGAGCACACCCGCGACGACGACGTGCCGCACGAACAGCTCGACTGAGCTCAGCAGCGGAATCTCACCGCTCACGACGGCGCGAATCGCCTCCGGATGCGACAGCGACGGGATCGCGAGCGGCACCGCGCCGATCACCGCCGCGAGCGTCGTCGCAGCCGCGGCGCGCATGCACCGCAGCAGCGCTGCATCGAACAGCGGTCCACCCTCGATCGGAAGCTGCGCGAGCAGGCTCGCGTCGGCGCGCCAGTACAGGTGAAACGGCACGCGCATGAACGCGAGCGCGTACGCCGCGATCGTGCCCGCGAGCCACGCATGGCTCGCCGCGACCGCACCGGCGCGATCCGCGCGCCATCCGACAAACGCCGCGAGCAAGCCACCCGCGACGATCGCGACGAGCCACGGCGAGCTCCACCATCCGGCCCGCGCGCGACGCTCGTGCAGCCTCGACCATCGAACGAGCTCGCGACTGTTCACGCCGCGGTCATCCTAGACCCAGCGACAGAGCGTTGCCAACGTGGTGCACGCGCCCTGCGGACGGAAGCGCTACGAACCCGAACCCGAACCCGATCCCGAACCCGAACCCGATTCCTAACCCGAACCCGAACCCGATTCCGAACCCTAACCCGAACCCGATCCCGATTCCGATTCCGATTCCGATTCCGATTCCGAATTCCGGATCCGACTCGGATCGCTGCAGATCCGTTTGATTCCGATGTCTCGATTGACCGGAACAACAAGAGGGCCCGAAGGCCCGAGGGCGTTACCTCCGCTGGAGGCCGTAGAGCAGGCCGCCGAGCCGATCTCGCTCGCGAGCCAGCGGCGCCTTATCGAGCCAGCCGTGCGCGGTAGCGATATCGAGCACGGCGCCGACTTCGCGAAGGCTGCCGAGCGCGATGCGGAAGTGCTGGATGCGATCGCCTCCAGCGCGGCCGTTGGCCTCGGCGGTGTTGAGGAAGACGCTGTTGACGGCGTCGCGGCCTTGCTTGGCGAGGGCGGCGTCTTGGCGACGAATGATCGCGAAGGGCTCGCGAAGACCGCAGATGATTTCGAGAGCGAGGTCGTAGGCGACAAAGCGCATGACTGAAGATCCTTGTGGTGGTTTCGACCCCGAACCGCGGAAAGGACGGGTGTTTGCGCGTCCAGAAGACGCGCGCTGGGATGAGGCGTGCGCGTTCTGCACCGCCAGTCATGCGCGCGGCGAGGGCCTTTACGCGTCAGGGGAAGAACCACCACAGGATCGAAGTCATGCGCGTGCCGCCGCGACTGCTCGACATCTGCGGGTCTCGGAGCCCCGTGCATCGACGACGAGCTCGCTGCCCGAGCACGACGCCGATGCAGCAGCTCCGAGGCAACGCCGAGCCGCCTCGCGAAGCGGCGGAGCCTGCCGCAGCGCCCGCTATTTCGCGATGTCTCGCTTGCACGACGCACCACTCGCGGGGTCGAGGAGTCGTTGACGGAGTGCCGCGCGCTTCGCAGCTCTCGAGGCGGTCAACGCATCTCTGCCATTGGTGAGGCCCTTCGCGGTGCTCGCCCTCGCGCCAGGACCTCGCCGCGCGCGCGGCGCTTTGCGCTGAATGATCGCGCCTGATTTTCCACGCGCGTCACGGTCCTGTCGCGGTGGGTCTCGCGACCAGCGAAAGGACTCTCACCATGGCATTCGACGCTTATGACCGCTCTCTCGATCTGCTTCGCGCGCTCGTCCCTCTCCTCAAACGGCTCGATGGCATCGACCCCAAGCTCGCTGCTCAACAGCGAAGCGCGGCGACGAGCACCTCGCTCAACATCAGCGAAGGCACCGGCGCTCCGGCAAGGACCGCCGCAATCGCTTCCGCTGTGCGCTCGGCAGCGCGGCCGAGTCCGCGAGCTGCCTCGAGGTTGCGTTCGCGCTCGGCTACTTCGACGAGCTCGCGATCGCGCCCACGCTCGAGCTCGTCGATCGCATCCGGGCGATGACGTACCGGCTCGCGAACTAGCGGTCGCCGGGGCTCGGTCGCCCTCGAGCTCCCACGTGGGAGCTGCACGGTACCGCTCGGCGTCCGTCTCCGGTTTCCGCGTCAGGATCCGCGTCCGGATCCGAATCCGCCTCCGGATCCGACTCCGTCGTCCGATTCCGAGTCCGATTCCGCGCCCGTCTCCCGATTCCGATTCCGATTCCGTGTCCGTATGCGGGTCACACGCACTCGCGAGCTCAGAACGAGCGCTGGATCGGGAACACGTGAGGTCCCGGTGTGCGCGTGCGAACCCGCGATGGATCGCGCAACACAGCGCAGGCGTAGCGATGCCGGAGGACATGGCGCTCGGCGAACACCGCTTTCGAGGCGGGGTTCGTCAACATCGGATCACTCGAGCGGCGGCATTCGACGGTCGTCGTTGGGTGGACGGGAGCGAGCCGAGGCGTTCGGTGCTCGAAGTAGCCCCACACCAGCATCGTCATGCAGAACATCCAGAACAGTCGGATCACGCCCAAGAGCGCGGCGTCATCCGGAGTCCGGACCGACACTTCACGACGCAACACGGGCTTCATCGGGAAATCTCGCCGCTGAGAGATCCGCGGATTCCGCGCTCGACCTTCGTTCGCGGGGGCGCGAAGAGTGCGAGGAGTGCGAGCAGTAACATCAGCGCCGTCGCGTACCCGACAGCGACCTTGGTGTACGGCTGTGGCGACATGGAACAGGGGGTGTGCAACCCGGAGACCACGTCGGATCGGCGCAACCCCGCGATGCGCCAGCCGTGCGCTGGGATCACACGACCGGACGCGCACGCTGGCGCCGGAATGACCCGCGTCTCGTGCTAGGACCGGCTCATGTCGGAGATCGTTCGTGCGCCGCGTGGCTCGCAGCTCAGCTGCAAAGGCTGGCAGCAAGAGGCCGCACTACGGATGTTGATGAACAACCTCGATCCGGACGTCGCCGAGCGGCCGCAGGATCTCGTCGTCTACGGTGGTACCGGCAAGGCGGCGCGGAGCTGGGAGGACTATCACGTGATCGTTCGCGAGCTCCGCAGGCTCGAGAACGATCACACGCTACTCGTTCAATCTGGGAGGGCGGTCGGAGTCTTTCGCACGCACGAAGATGCGCCGCGGGTGCTGATCGCGAACTCGAACCTCGTCGGCAAGTGGGCGACGTGGGAGCACTTCCGCGAGCTCGAGCAGCGCGGCCTCATGATGTACGGCCAGATGACCGCGGGCTCGTGGATCTACATCGGCTCGCAGGGGATCGTGCAAGGCACGTTCGAGACGTTCGTCGCGGCCGGGCGCACACACTTCGGCAGCGATCTCGCGGGGCGCTTCGTGCTGTCCGGAGGGCTCGGCGGCATGGGTGGCGCGCAGCCGCTCGCGGCGACGATGGCCGGCGGCGTCTTCCTCGGTGTCGAGATCGATCCCACGCGCGTGCAGCGCCGGCTCGAGACGCGTTATCTCGACGAGGTCGCGCCCGATCTCGATGCCGCGCTCCGTCGCGTCGAAGAGTTTCGCGCGAGCAAGCAGCCGCGATCGATCGCGCTCGTCGGTAATGCCGCCGATGTCTACGCGGAGCTCGCGCGGCGCGGCGTCGCGCCTGATCTCGTCACGGATCAGACCTCGGCGCACGATCCGCTCGTCGGATATATCCCTCAGGGGCTGACGCTCGCGGCGGCGGCCGAGCTCCGGGCTCGCGATCCCGAGGAGTACGTGCGCAGGTCGCGTGCATCGATGGCCGTGCAGGTCGAGGCGATGGTCGCGATGCAGCGCGCGGGCTCGCACGTCTTCGATTACGGCAACAACCTGCGCGCGCAAGCCGAGCTCGGCGGCGCGAAGGACGCGTACTCGTATCCCGGCTTCGTGCCGGCGTATATCCGCCCGCTGTTCTGCGAAGGGAAGGGTCCGTTTCGCTGGGCTGCGCTGTCCGGTGATCCGGACGATATTCGTGTCACCGACGAGGCCGTGCTCGACGAGATCAAAGACGATCCGATGTTGCACCGCTGGATGAAGCTCGCGCGCGAGAAGATCGCGTTTCAAGGCTTGCCGGCGCGGATCTGCTGGCTTGGTTACGGCCAGCGCCATCGAGTCGGGTTGCGCTTCAACGAGCTCGTGCGCACGGGCAAGGTCAAGGCACCGATCGTGATCGGCCGCGATCACCTCGACTGTGGCTCCGTCGCGTCGCCGTATCGCGAGACCGAGGCGATGAAGGACGGAACCGATGCGGTCGCCGACTGGGCGATCTTGAACGCGCTCGTCAACACCGCGTCGGGTGCGACGTGGGTGTCATTTCATCACGGCGGCGGTGTCGGCATCGGATATTCGCTGCACGCCGGGATGGTCGTGGTTGCCGATGGCACGCCGCGCGCCGCGCGTTGCCTCGAGCGCGTGCTGACGAGCGATCCGGGCATGGGCATCATTCGTCACGCGGATGCCGGGTACGAGGAGGCGATCCAGGCGGCCGCCGAACGCGGCGTGGTGATTCCGCGAAGGCGCGACTGAGTGACCGACCTCGTGATCCGCAACGCACGGCTGATGACGTGCGATCCGTCGTTGTTTGGCCTGGGGGTGATAGATCCCGGTGCGATCGCGATCACCGGCGGAGTTGTCGTGTGGGTCGGCAGCGATGGCGAGCACCCGCGCGATGCCAAGCGCGAGGTCGACGCGGGCGGCCGACTCGTGACGCCGGGTCTCGTCGACTGCCACACGCACGCGATCTTTGCGGGCGATCGCGCCCATGAATTCGCGATGCGCGCCGAGGGGCGCAGCTATCTCGAGATCGCCGCGGCCGGCGGCGGCATCGCCGCGACGCTCGGGCCCACGCGGGCTGCATCGGACGCGCAATTGATCGCGATGATGTCCGAGCGACTCGCGACTGCGCGCGCGGGAGGCACCACGACGATCGAGGTGAAGTCCGGGTATGACTTGACCGTCGCGGGCGAGCTGCGCCTCCTACGGTGCATCGCCCAGGCCGATCGCACGCTGCGGATGCGCGTCGTTCCGACGTTGCTCGCGCATCTCGTGCCGCCGGAGCGCGCCGGCGATCGCGAAGCGTTCGTGCGCGACCTCTGCGAGCAACTGATTCCGCAGGCTGCTCGCGACAAGCTCGCTGCGTCCGTCGATGTCTACTGCGACGAAGGTGCATTCACTCTCGAAGAATCGCGAGCGATCCTCGGCGCTGCCCACCGCGCTGGGCTCCGGGTGCGCGGTCACGTGGGGCAGTTCAAGGATCTCGGGGCCGCCGAGCTGATTGCCGACCTCGGCGGGTTGTCCGCGGATCACGTCGAGCAGATCAGCGATCAAGGCATTGCCGCCCTCGCGCGCGCGGGCACGGTCGCGATCCTGCTTCCGGGCGCGTGCGTGCAGCTCAGGCTACCGGTGCCACCGATCGCGAAGCTCCGCGACGCCGGAGTTCCGATGGCGATCGCCAGCGATCTCAATCCCGGCTCGAGTCACTGCGAGACACTCGCGATCCAGATGTGGCTCGCGACCACGCACTACGCTATGACGGTCGACGAAGCCTGGCTCGGCGTGACGCGCCATGCGGCGAAGGCACTCGGGCTCTCCGGCCCGGGGACACTCGTGCCGGGCGGGCCCGGCGATGTGATCGTGTGGCGTTGCGAGGAGCCCGCGCAGGTTCCGTATCGCTACGGTGCGAGCCAGGTCGAGGCGGTGTTCGTCGCCGGCGAACCGTGATCGATCGGTTCTTCACCAGCGACTATGTCGAGCGCTCGATGTTGCGCGACGGCCGGGTCGCGATCCTTCGACTGCTCACCCCGGCGGACAAAGCTGGACTGAGGCGCGGCTTCGAGCGGCTGAGCGACGAGTCGCGGTATTCGCGGTTCCTCGTGCCCAAGCAGCGGCTCTCCGACGACGAGCTCCGCTACCTCACCGAGATCGATCAAGAGGATCACTTTGCGATCGTCGCATTGGAACAAGCCAAGGAAGGCGACGCGGAGGCGGCCGGGCTCGGCATCGCGCGGTTCATCCGGCTCGCAGATCCGAAAGCGGCGGAAGCAGCGATCGCACTCGCCGACGAGGCGCAGGGGCAGGGGCTCGGGAGGCTGTTATTCCTGCGGCTGGTCGCCGCGGCGAGAGAGCGCGGGATCGAGCGCTTCCGCTGCGAGGTGCTCGCCAGCAATGCGTCGATGAAGGCGCTGATCGATCAGATCACGCCCGATAAGACCGTCGAGGTCGGTAGCGGCGTGATGTCGATCGATCTCGAGCTCCCGAACGTCGCCCCTGACGCGACTGTGATCGCTCCGGTTCCGGCATACGGCCTACTCCGCGCGTCCGCACAGAACGCCATCGAGTGGACCGCGGCGGTCCGTCGCTTGTGGCGCAAATAGCCCCGAACCCGGTTCCGCGCCGGCAAGAAACCGCGCTAAGCCGTCGCGCCGGCGTTACTTGCAGCCGCGACCAAGGTGCCATCGTCGATCAACGCGCGAACCGCCGCGATATCGAACGACAGCGGCCGATCGACCATCATCGCCGGGACCTTCGCGCGAATCGCCGCGTGCACCGCTTCGAGCGGCTTGGTCGTGCGGAGCGGGCGGCGCAGATCGATGCCCTGCGCAGCGCACAACAGCTCGATCGCGAGCACGGTGCGCACGTGATCGTGAATCGTCGCGAGCTTGAGCGCCGCGGTCGCGCCCATCGAGACGTGATCTTCGCGGCCGGCGCTCGACGGGATCGAGTCGACCGAGGCCGGATGGGCGAGGATCTTGTTCTCGGAAACGAGCGAAGCCGCGGCGACCTGCGCGATCATGAAGCCCGAGTTGAGCCCGCTGTCGGGTGCGAGGAACGGCGGCAAGCCGCTCGAGAGATGAGGATTGACGAGCTGTTCGACCCGGCGCTCGCTGATGTTCGCGAGCTCGGCGACCGCGATCGCCGCGGCGTCGAGCGCGATCGCGACGGGCTGGCCGTGGAAGTTGCCGCCGCTGATCATCTCGTCACCTTCGGGACCGTCGATGAAGACCAGCGGATTGTCGGTCGAGCTCGCGGCCTCGCGCTCGAGGACGACACGCGCGAACCCGAGCATGTCGCGGCTCGCGCCGTGGACCTGCGGCATGCAGCGCAGCGAGTAGGGGTCCTGAACCTTGCCGCAGTCCTTGTGCGACTCGGCGATCGCAGAGTTCGCGAGCAACGCGCGCAAGAACCGAGCGACCGCGATCTGACCCGGATGCGGTCGCGCCGCGATCACCCGCTCGTCGAACGCACGCGCCGTGCCTTTGAGTGCTTCGAGCGAGAGTGCTCCCGCAAGATCGGCGACGACGCAGGTCGCTTCGGCATCGAAGATCGCGAGCCCGCCGACCGCGGTCATGTGCTGCGTCCCGTTGAGGAGGGTCAGGCCTTCCTTGGCCTCCAGCACGAGCGGAGCGATGTTCGCCAGCCGCAGCGCCTCGGCCGCGGGCATCGTCTCGCCGCGAAACTCGGCGAAGCCTTCGCCCATCATCCCGAGCGCGAGATGCGCGAGTGGTGCGAGATCTCCCGACGCACCGACCGACCCGCGGGCCGGGATCACCGGATGGACCCCCGCCTCGAGGAGCTGGCACAGCCGTTCGCAGCAGATCGGTCGCGCACCACTTCGCCCCGTCGCGAGCACCGCCGCACGGAGCAGCATCATCCCGCGAACTGCATCCCGCGGAAGTGGCGAGCCGACCCCGGACGAGTGCGAGCGCACCAGGTTCTGCTGGAGCTGCGCGACCTGCGCCCACGAGATTCGGACCTCTGCGAGGGCTCCAAACCCGGTATTGACGCCGTACACGGCCGGCGCTGCGTCGCCGCCGGCGACCACGGCGTCGACGACCGCTCGCGATCGGACCATGGCCGCATGGGCGCGGCGGCCGATCTCCACCGATCGTCCCCGGCGGGCGACATCGGCCAGGGTTTCGAGGGTCAGCACGTCGTCACCGAGGCGAAACGGCGGGGTCTGCACGGCTTCCGATGTGTACCACTGCAGTCGAGCCAAATGCGCGGAATGACGGTCTGCCTCGGTTGACACCTACACGCGAGAATGGTGATCTTTTAGGGCGTTGGGTACTCCCCCTGAAGACGACGCGGGCGCAGCAGAGGGCGCGCCCGAGGCACAAGCTCCGCCCGCTAAGAGCGAACGAGTCAATGCGCTCGCGGCGCGCGTCGATGCCCTGTTGCTCGATGACGACGACGTGGAGCCCGTCTCGCGTGGCACGGCGAAGAGCGAGTCCGAGCGAAGCGAGCCGATCGATTCTCCATTGGATCTCGAAGAGCTCGAAGAAGTCGACGAGCCCGCGCGTCCCCCGATCCCGGCGCCGCGCATGACCCAAGCATTTCGCGCGCCGGTGCCCGCACCGCCGCCACTGCCGCGGCCGGTCGTCGCGATTCCACCACGGCCTCCCGTTGCCTCGATCCCGCCGCTCGCGACCAAGCCGCCGATTCCGCGCGCGACGTCGGGGATCGCGGTCCCTCCGATGCCGCCACCGATCGTCGCGATTCCGCCGCCGATCATCGGCGTCCCACCCGCGGCCGATCCTGGGCGAGGCAGACAGCCGACCGACCCGCCGCCGATTCCCAAGACCTCCGAGTCGCAATCGCGGATGCGCCGCGCATCGACGCCACCGGCGACCGCCGAGGAGATGCTGTCGGGGTCCGACGACATCACGAAGTTCGAAGGCGGGATGGAAGTCTCGTCGGTGACGCCGAACATCGTCGTCGACCAACCGCTCGAAGCAAACCTCGAATCGCCGACCGTCGTCGACAAGGCGATCGAAGCGCTCGGCGATGCCGGCGGCGAGCTACGCGCCGAGATGTTGACGCGCGAGCTCGAAGCCAAGGTGATCGACGATCCAGCAGCCGCCGCGTACATCGCCTACGAGCTCGGCGAGCTTTACGAGCGGCGACTCGCGGACGAAGCACGCGCCGTGAAGGCCTACGGCCGCGCACTCAACCTCGACTCGTCGCTGCGTCCCAACTTGTGGGCGATTCGCCGCGTATTTTATCGCCGTGCGTTGTGGCCGAATCTCGCAAAGCTCGTCGACGCCGAGGTCCAGTACGCGCGTGATGATTACGAGCGCGCCGACCTGTTGCTCGAGAAGGCGCGGATCTGCGGCCATCACCTGAACGAGCTCGAAGAAGCGCGCAGCGCGCTCGATGAAGCCGCCAAGATCGCCGGCAATCACCAAGGCGTACTGCTCGAGCTCGAGCGCGTCGTCGCGCGCACCGGCGATGCGCCGGCACTGCTCGACGTCTGGGAACGGCTCGCCGAGGCAGTCGAGCAACCGGCGCGAAAGATCGCGTACTGGCTCGAAGTCGGCCGCGGTGCAGGTGCAGCGAAGGATCTCGCTCGCGCACAAGCGGCGTTCGAGAAGGCGGCGGTGCTCGCCGCGAACACACCGGCCGCGGAACGTGTCGCGCGCGAGCGTCTGCGGATCGCCGAAGAGCACGGATCGCCCGACGACGATGTTCGGGCCGCGATCGACGCACTCGTTCAGATCTTGCTCGCGGCGTTCGGACCCGCGGGGCCGGGTGCCGAGACCGGCAGCCCACCGAGCGGCGAGCGTCCGGATCGCGCGACCGCGCTGCGGCGTGAGCTGCTGGCCTTGCGCCGTCGCCAAGCGCAGCTCGCGCGGACCGCCGAGCCCGACAAGGCGTGGGAATACCTGCAGCAGGCACTCGCGATGTCGCCCGGCGAGTCGATCGTGCTCTCGGATCTGACCGAGCTCGCCGAGGAGCTAGGCCGTTACGAGGATCTCGCCGAGCTCGTGCAGAGCTGGCAGGCCGTCGAAGGCGATCCGGCGCGCGCGATGGTGTTGTCGATTCGGCGCGCCGACGCTCTGTTGCGCGGCGGACAGCGCGACCAAGCGCGCGCACTGTTGTCGTCACTGGAAGCGGCGGCGCCAGGGTTCATCGTGCTCACCTCGGCAGCAGAGCGCGATGCGCTCGGCCGCGCCGATCCGGCCGACCTCGCGCGGACCTACCTTGCCGCTGCCGCTGCGGCGTTGCTCGGCACCTGGCTCGGGCCTGGTCAGCAACCGCAACCCGATCCGAAGTCGGCGGCAGCACTGTACGTGCAGGCGGCCGAGCTCCTCGCATACGAAGTCGCGACACCTGAGTCTCTCGAAGAGACGCGCAGCGCGCTCGGCAAAGCGCTCGAAGCGGTCCCCGGCGATCCGGCCGCGCTCGAGAGCCTGACCGAGCTCGACGACACGATGGGCAATGTCGCCGCGGCGATGACGCGCCTGCGTGCTGCCGCCGAAGCGGTGAGTGGTGATGCCAAGCGCGCGATCCTCGAGCGTGCCGTGCGGCTCGCACGCAGCCACGGCGATCTCGAAGCGGTGCTCGATCTCGAGCGCGAGCTCGTGGCGCACGTGCCCGGCGAAGTCGCACTCAAGTGGCGTCTCGAAGCGACGCTGTCGCAGCTCGGTCGAGATGACGACCGCGCGGAGCTCCTCGTCAAGATCGCGAGCGAAGAGACCGATGCGACCGGCCGGGGCACCGCCGTGCTCTCGGCCGCGCGGCTCAAGGAACGCGCCGGCGCCGTCGAGGTCGCGACCGACCTCTATCGCCAGGTGCTCGCGCTGTGGCCGGACGACACGTTCTCCCGCGAGTCGCTGCTCGATCTATTGCGGGCACAAGAACGCTGGGCCGAGCTGGTCGCCGAGCGTCGCGCCGAAGCGCGCGCGCTGCCGGATGGACCAGCCGCCCGACGCGCCTTGCGTGAAGCGGCGTGGGTGCTCGAGATCCGGCTCGGCGATCACGCGCTAGCCGCCCAGGTCTACGACGAGTGGTTGATCCGGGTCCCCGACGATCGCGCCGCGCTCGAAGGCGCTGCACGCTCGCGCGCCGCGGCCGGCGATCGCGCCAACGAGGTCACGACCCGGACCCAGCTCGCCGAGCTCGATCCGAACCTCGACTCGTATTGGCTCGTCGCGCGCAGCCTCGAACGAGCGGGCCAGTTCGATGAAGC
>JAQBQF010000247.1 GCA_028287115.1 Myxococcales bacterium | reverse complement strand
TCGAGAGCGGCGCGCGCGATCGGGCTGTCGATCTGCGCGAGTGCCCAGGCCGCGTGAAGCCGGACGAGCGCGCTCGGGCGGCCTAGCAGCGAGACGAGCGCGGGAATCGCATCGGACGAGCGCGTGTTGCCGAGCGCGACCGCGACATTGCGCCACAGCACGTCGCGCGGGATCCTGCGAAGCGCGGTCCGCTGCATGAAGTGACGCAGCTGATTGCTGCCTTTGCCGGCGAGTGCGACGAGATCGGGCAGCGCGTGCTCGACGCTGCGCGGCGACAGCAGCGGATCGGGCGGCTCGCCCGCGCCCGCATTGAACGGGCAGACCTCCTGACAGACGTCGCAACCGAACACCCAGGTTCCGATCTGCGGCCGCAGCTCGCGCGGGATCACACCGTGGTGCTCGATCGTCAGATACGAGATGCAGCGCCGCGCATCGAGGACGTACGCATCGACGAACGCGCCGGTCGGACAGGCATCGAGACACGATCGACACGACCCGCATCGCGGTTTCGGCGGTTCGGCCGGCGCGGTCGGTGCGAGCTCTGCATCGACGAGCAGCTCGCCGAGCACCACGTATGATCCGACGCCCGGGGCGATCAGCATCGTGTTCTTCGCGATGAACCCGAGCCCGCCGCGCTCGGCCCACTCGCGTTCGAGCACGGGCGCGGAGTCGACGCACGTGCGGGTCGCGGCGGTGATGCCGAGCTCGTGCGCGATGCGATTCGCGAGGACGACGAGCCGATCGCGCATCACGAGGTGATAGTCCTCGCCGCGCGCGTAGCGGGCGATCCGTCCTCGCAACAGCTGTTCCGGCGGGATCGGGTCGATTCGATCGTACGCGAGTGCGACGACGATCAGCGAGCGCGCCGTCGCGAGCAGGCCTCGCAGATCCCCGCGTATCGCGATGTGCTCGGGAGCCGCGAGGTATGCCATCTCGCCGCCGTAGCCGGCGGTGAGCCAGCTCGTGTAGAGCTCGTGGCGCCGCGGTGCTTCGATCGGAACGATCGCCGCGCGATGAAACCCGAGCTCGCGCGCGATCTCGAGGATCGTCACAAGACCTCTGCGGATCCTTCGCGATCGTCGTCGGCGGGCTCGCCCGCGAAGTAGACAGCGTCGTACGGCACCGTGCAGTCACGCTCGCGAGGCTGCGGATATTCGATCCGCGTGCCGCGATAGGTCTTCACGATCACGCGCTGTTCGTCGAGGTGCTCGATGTAGCTCGGAATGATCGGGACCTTGCCCCCGCCGCCGGGCGCGTCGAGCACGAGCATCGGGACCGCCATGCCGTTCATGAAGCCGCGCAAGCCGCGGTAGAGCTCCATCGCGGTCTCGACCGGCGTGCGCAGGTGATCGGTCCCGATCACGGTGTCGCCCTGGAACAAGTAGTACGGCTTGACGCGCGAGCGAAGCAGGCCGCGCATCAGCGCGCGCAGCGATCGCACGGACGAGTTGACGCCGCGGAGCAGCACCGTTTGATTACCGACGGGGATCCCGGCATCCACGAGGCGCTCGCAGCCGGCGCGCGCTTCCGGTGTCAGCTCTTTGTCGTGATTGAAGTGCGTGTTGATGAACAGCGGATGGTGTTTGCGCAGGGCGCTCGTCAGCTCGGCGTCGATCCGCATCGGGCAGACGACCGGGAGCCGCGTCCCGATCCGGATCGTCTCGACGTGCGGAATCGCGCGCAGCCGGCCGAGCAGGTGATCGAGGCGGCGGGTCGAGAGCAGCAGCGGATCGCCGCCCGAGAGCAGGACGTCGCGGATCCGCGGCGTAGCTGCGATGTAGTCGAGGCCGGCCTCGAGCTCCGCCGTGGTGGGCGGCTCGTCTCCACCGACGAGCCGGCGGCGATTGCAATGCCGGCAGTAGATGCCGCACCGATCGACCACGAGGAACAGCACGCGATCGGGATACTTGTGGACGACCGACGGCGCGGGATTGTGGCTGTCCTCCCCGAGCGGATCGCGCAGCTCTTCGGCGCGAATCTCCGCCTCGGCAACGCGCGGGATCGCCTGCAACCGGATCGGGCAGCTCGCATGATCGGGATCCATCAGGCTCGCGTAGTACGGCGTGATGCCGACGCGAAACAGCTCCGCCGAGGCTGCGAGCCCGGCGCGCTCCTCGTCGCTTAGCGAGACGACGCGGGCGAGCTCGTCGGCCGAGGTCAGCATGTGGCCGAGCTGCCAGCGCCAGTCGTTCCATTGCGCGTCCGCGACATCGGCGCGGCGCAGCGAGGGCTGGGCGAGTGCGAGCGACTTTCGGCTCGAGCTCGATTGTTTGTCCTCGGTCCGCCCTCCGGGCATTCCCTCGGACTGTGGTGATTCCGTCCTCGCTTCGCTGCGGGCGGAATTCGATCCCTTGTCCTCGGTCACCACGTTGCTGTGGCGTGTGTAGCACGAGCGCGCTCGAGCACCGAGAGGAGCCCGTCGGTGAGCGGCAGCTTGGCGAGCTCGCGATCATCGACGAATCGTGCGGCGCGCACGTCGCTGGCAGGTGCGAGCGTGCCGCCGATCGCGCGCGCGAGATAATCGAGGATCACGAAGTGGTAGCCGTCGCCGATCCGCTCGACCACGGCGGCGAGCGGCCCGACCTCGACGACGAGCCCGGTCTCCTCGCGGATCTCGCGAACGACCGCTTGCGCGAGGGTCTCGGAGGTCTCGAGTTTGCCTCCGGGCACGGTCCACAGGCCCTCGCCCGGTGGCTGGCCGCGCTCGATCAGGAGGACGCGGCCGCGGTCGTCGAAGATGAAGGCGCCGACCGCGACGACCGGCGTCACGCACGCCTCGACGCGGGCTTGGCCGAACGCTTGGGTTTCGCGACCGGTTTGGCGGTTCTCGCCGGCTTCGCCGTCGGCTTCGCGCCGGTTCTCGCGGCCGGCGGCGGCGGCGATTTGGCGCCGGCTCGCGCACCTGGTTTGCGCGCTGCCTTCGGCTTCGCGTTTGCCTCGCGCTGCCGTTTCGTGTCGATCGTGACGAGGAATGCGCTCGGACAGAGCGGCGCGAGCAGACAGTTCTCGCAGTCCGGCTTCTTCGCGTGACACACGCGACGCCCATGCCAGATCAAGCGGTGCGCAAACGGCGTCCATTGATCGCGCGGCAGGATCCGCATCAGATCCTGCTCGATCTTCACCGGATCGGTCTGCTCCGTGAGACCAAGGCGCTGGGCGAGCCGCGACACGTGCGTGTCGACGACGACACCTGCTGGTTTGCCGAGCGCCGAGCCGAGCACGACGTTCGCGGTCTTGCGCGCCACACCGGGAAGCTCGACCAGCTCGTCCATGGTCTCGGGGATCGAGCCACCATGGCGATCGACGACGGCACGCGCCATCCCGATCAGGTTCTTGGCCTTCATCCGAAAAAAGCCCGTCTTGTAGATCATCGGCTCGAGCGCGGCCGGATCGGCCTTCGCGAGCGCCATCGCGTCCGGGTATTTGGCGAACAAGGCCGGCGTCACCGTGTTGATCATCTTGTCGGTGGACTGCGCCGAAAGAATCGTCGCGACCAGCAGCTCGTACGCGTTTCGATGATCGAGCTCGACGTGTGCATCGGGCCACTTCTCCGCGAGCAACTTCGCGAGCTGGGCGACGCGGTCCGGGGTCACGACAACGACATCCCACATCGGCGTCTGATCCTCAACGCCTGCGTCGCGGCGATGGCGGCATTACGCCCCCATCCCGATCGGCTCGCGAGGAAGGGGAGGGACGAGGCGGGGCGAGGAGAGGGGCAAGCAGATGATGGGCGGGAGGAAAGGCGGTGTGCTATTCCGATGGCGCCCTCATGAGTCGTGATCGAACCATTGGCTGCGCGCTGGTCTGTATGTTGTTCGCGACCGCGTGCACGAACAAGAAAGACGTCGAGGCCGCAAAACACTCGCTCTACGACACCGACTTCGCGCTCGTCTACAGCAAGGCGCTCGAAGCCACGCGCGAGCTGTATCCGAACATGGACGACAGCCCCGGCGTCGGAAAGATCTCGACGGCGTGGCATCAGGTGACGTACGCGAGCAACTCCGATGACATGTCGGGAGTGTCCTCGGTCGCTGCGAACCAACAAGGGATCAATTCGACCGGTACGAACGGCGCGTCTCCGGCTTCGTCGGCGGCGGGCATGCCCACGCGCCTCGCGTACAAGCGCTACTACATTCGGTTCGACGTCAGCGTGATCGGAGGTCGGCCCTGGCGCGTCAAGGTGCAGGGTCACGCGGCGGAATGGGATCCGGGCGCGGCGCTGCCGGTCGAGATGCATGGCATCGCGAGGCCGTCGTGGCTCGAGGGCCGGACGGAAGGCCTGATGGTCGCGATCTACAAGCGCATCAAGCCGTACGCAGTCCCGATGAAGGAAGAGGTCAAGGTCGATCCGGAGGACGCGGTGCCGAAGACCGATCCGAAACAGTTCGCGACGATCCCCGAGGCTGCGGCGAAGGCGGTCGCAACGCTCTCCGATACACTCGCGAAGCGCGACTACACGGGGCTCCGGCCACTGCTCGCCGATGACATCGCGTGGAGTCTCGGCGGTGGCACGGGCGCGGACGCTGCGATCGCGATGTGGCAGGCCGATGCGCAGGCGTTCGAGGCGATGTCGGCCGCGATCGCGGCGGGTTGCAACGGCGATCAGCGAGTCACCTGCCCGGCGGGTCCGCCGGTCGCGGGAAAATATCAGCTCGTGCTCGGGCTGCGCGGTACGGCGTGGAAGGTGACGTCGTTCGTCCGCGCGGAATAGCGTGCACATCGCCACAACCGAGGCGTCTTCGAGGTGCTAGCGACCCAGCTGCTCGAACCGATGGCGAAACCGCCGCGAAGTAGAGGATGCCGCGCTATCTCGCCTGGCAATGCGCGAACGTCTGCGTCTGGCACACGCATCCGCTCAGATCGCACGTGCAGTTGTAGCCGTCGTAGACCGGGTCGCAATCGCCGCGCGCGCTGCATGCGGCCACGGTCGTGAGCGTCGAGCAAGCCGGCAACGTGCACTCGTCGTTCGGGATGCAGTACGGCGTGTAGCAACCATTGCTGATGCCGCGCGTCGTGCCGCTCGGGCAGGGCCCCACCGCGATGTCGCACACGACGTCTCCCGTGCACGAGCCGGCGGTCGCGATCGCGACGCACTCGATCGACACAGATTGGTTGTTACCGGACGTGCGTTCGACGCACTCCTGTCCGGCACCGCAGAGGACGCCCGCACACGCGGCCGCAGTAGGCTCGGGCGCGCACATGTCGAACCTCGTGGGCTCACCATTGCTCTGGGGTTGCCAATAGGTGCTCGTGCAGTTGTCGTGTCGCGAGCACTCGTGAGCGTCGAGGTTCTGGCAGCTGCCTTGGACCGGGCCCGACGGTGCGACCTCCCAGCAACCGATGAACGCCGGTTTCGCCTCACTGCCGAGTTGCGATAGTTGGTATGCCGCGTGGCAACCCGAGGTCGCGAAGCACGTGTTCTCGTCGAGCGCTTCGCAGTTGCCAACGCAGCTCGCCCAGTCGGCGGGCGGCACGAGGCTGAGGGTCGCGACGGCGGGGCACGGTCCGCACGTCGTGTCGCAGCCGCCGCCACCGCCCACGGCCTGACACTCACCCGTGTCCGGGTTGCGTTGCAGCTGGGCAGGAACTTGGGCGACGCCCGCTCCGTTGCACGTGTCATCGGCGCCGTTCCAGTACAGGCCGCAACCGGCGAACAGGAACAACAAGCACAAACGTGGAGTCATCCGCAGGCACGTGAGCAAGCTGCGCGCCACCGTAAGTGCGCGGACCGCACCGGTGCGCCTCAGATTTCCGGACGGCGCTCGAAAGACGCCCGCGGGTTTTCCGATGCAGCGGTGTGACAGATCCAGCGCTACCGGCGTTCGATCGCGATCAGGCAATTCGAATCGGGGAGCGGGACCGGTCGGTCGTGCTCGTCGGTCAGCTCGATCTTGCCGGCGAGGTTGTCGCGATAGCCCGGTTGGAGATAGCCGCGCAACTCCGCGGGGAGCTCGACGACGCGCGCGACCTCGGGGCCGCCGACCCATTCGACGAGCTTCGCGACGTACTCGTCGTAGCGGAGGACGCCGTAGAGCTCGCGCACTTCGTACGGAAAGCTCGCCGGGCCCCAGGTGTACGTGTAGAGAAACTCCATCGCGTCCTCGGAAGCCAGCTCGACGCGATCCGGCGCGAGCTCGCGGTAGCCGATCTTGCGGCCCTCGAACTGCGCGACATAGAGATCGAACGTCGTGCGCGCGTCGGGCGCGATCAGCTTGATCCGCCGCGTTCCGGGAGGCGGCATCACGCCGTCGCGAATCACGATCCGGCCACCGGTACGCAGCACGGCCCACGCGGCGCGGATCACCTGCTGCACGGAGGCGAGCTGAAAGCGCGGCTCGGTGTAGCTGTACACCTCGTGCAGGATCGAGCAGAACACGACGGTGTCGACGCCTGCGGGGACGAGCGCCGGCAGGGCTTCCGCGGCGCCGAACACGACGCGCCAGTTGTGGCCGCCCGCGCGCGCGCGCGTCTCGAGCGATGCGATCACTTCGCGCGATAGATCGACGCCGATGATCTCCGCGTCGGGAAACCGCGCCTCGAGCAAGTCGAGCACGACGCCGCCGCCGGGACCGATCTCGACGATCCTGCCGGGACGGACGTAGTCGAGCATCCGCTGCTTGTCCGACTTCGCGGAGTTCATCGAGGCGAGGTAGCTCGCTTCATTTGCGACGCGATCGAGCTCGTCCTTGCGCAGCCCGTAGAGATCGCACAGCGCCTTCAGCATCTGATGAAACGCGACCTGCGAGCGCGTCTCGTAGATGCCGAGCAGCGTGATCAGGGCGGCGCTCTCCGCTGTCTCGAGATAGTCGATCACGATCGCGTCGGGCGCGAGAGAGTCTGCAGATGCCAGCTTCGCGGACAGCGTGCCGAGCGGACCCAAGCTCGCTGCACCGGTGAGCAGCTCGCGAATCGAGCGCTGCGCCAGGGCCGCCTCGACGAGCCGCAGCCGATACCGCGCGTCTGGCCCCAACCGCGCGAGCAGCGGACGGAGCTGGGCGTGCCAGGGCTTGGCGACATCGATCCCGATCTTGCGCGCCGCACCGACGGCGGCGGCAAGGACACCGAGCTGCGCAGCCGGCGACAGCGCGCTCGTCGCAGCCTCGCAGTACCAGAGCTGGCAGGTCGCGAGCGCGGGTGCGAGCGCCGCGAGCTCTTGATCTCCGATCGCGGCAACCGCGGCATCCACCGCGGCGGCAGGCTCTCCGGCCCGCTGCCGCGCGCTTCGCAGCGAACGCAACCGATCTGCGAGGTGCGCGCGATCCGCAGGCGGTGCGAGCGCAGCGAGCGACACGTACGGATCGGTGAAGGCGGCCTGCGAGCTGACGATCGTGAGCTGATCGCGAACGCGTGCGAGCTTGCCGAGCAACGCATCGTCGAGGAGACCCTCGCGAACGGCGGCGGTGTCGCACGCGTTGAGCACGTGCAGTCCATCGAGTGCGAGTGCGGTCGCTTGATGAGGCTCGCACCCGAGCACGCGGCCGAGCGCCGGCGCGAGCTCTCGCAGCGAGCCGACGAGCGGCGCGAACATCAGGATCGGACCTTCGCCGCGCACATGCTGGCCGGCGAGCCCGTGCGCTTCGACCCAGGCGATCGCGAGCTTGGAGATCGCCGGAGCCAGCCCCCAGGTGCTCGCACGGTCGGTGCGGCGCAGGATCGCCGCCGCGGCTTCGTTGTGGACTTCGACCGAGAGACCGAGCGCGGCCCAGCTCGCGCGGTGCGAGGCGCTCGAGGTCTTCGCGATGTCGAGATGGATGATCGCCGCACGCAGGGCAGGGCCAAGACCTGCGGCGAGCACGCGCGCCGTGATCTGCGCGAGATCGTCGAAGCTCGTGGGCGAGAGCCCGGGTTTGTCGGCGACCTGGAACCGACTCCGATCGCGAGCCTCGAGTCCGGCGAGCTTTCTGCCGAGCAGGCGCGTTGCGATGTGATCGAGCAGCGGCCGGCTTTGGTCGCTGCCGTTCGCCGGCGGATCGTGCTCGACCTGAATGGGCGCAGGGGCCGCGAGTGCCAGTGCTTCGGGGAACGCCGCGGCGATCTGCTGCGCGGCGGCACCTTCTGGTGCGCGCAGTGTGTCGAGCGCGGCCGAAGCGAATTGCGTATCGCCGAGCATGCATGCGATCAACGCGCGCGGCGACAGCCAGCTCGCGACGGTGGACGCACCGGTGCGTTCGACGAGCTTCCGCCACAGTGCGAGCTCTTCGGGGGCGGCGTTCGCGAGCGCTTGAAGTAGGGCGTCGGACATCGGGATCGCCGCCATGGTACTGCGGATCACGCGTCGGTCGCGTGTCGCGCCGGATTCGATCTGGACGATAAAGCGGCGGCCTGACCGACAGGCGAGAGTGTGGACGCGTGACACGATGGGGCGTCACGGACCGAGTTGATCGTGTGCGCCTCGACGGACCGTGCGCCACTCGACTCCGCGTTGCGGGCGCTCGGGTGAACGCGGATGACCCTCGATCGGGCGTGCGCTCCGATCGTCCTGTCGTCCGGATGCCGCGACGGCCCGGAGTGAGTCAGCCGTGCTCGTCGTGGTCCTACGTTTGCTTGCACGCGACCCGTGCTGACGATCTTGAGTGTCGCATTCCCGTTCGCACCGGTTGGACCGGATCCGGTCGGCGGAGCGGAGCAGGTGCTGTTCACGCTGGACACGCAGATCGTCGCGGCTGGCCATTCTTCGATCGTCCTCGCGACTCGCGGCTCCCGGACGGCCGGTCACCTGATGTCGCCTCCCGCTCACGCTGGAATCATCGACGGCGCCGCCAAGGCAGCTCGCCGTGCGGCCTATCAACGCACGCTCGAGCAATTGCTGCGCGATCACTCGATCGATGTGATCCATTTTCACGGCGTAGATTTCGTCGATTATCTGCCGCTCACCGACGTGCCGATGGTCGTGTCGCTGCACCTGCCTCCGAGCTGGTATCCGCCGGCGGCGTTTGCCCCGGGCGAGGTCACGCGGATCTGCGTGTCGCATACCCAACGCGCGGCGTGTCCGCCCGGTGCTGCGATCTCGCACGTGATCACGAATGGCGTCGATCTCGGACGCTATCGACCGACGACAAACAAGGCAGATCATGTGATCGCGATCGGACGACTGTGCCCCGAGAAGGGGTTTGACATCGCCTTACGTGCGGCGAAGCAAGCGAACGTTCCGATGGTGCTCGCCGGCGCGACGTTCCCGTACGAGACGCATCAGCGGCACGTTCGCGAGGAGATCATGCCGCTCCTCGACGATCAGCGCCGTTGGATCGGCGCGATCGCCGGCAAACAGAAACGGATGCTGCTCGCGGAGGCACGGTGCCTGCTCGTGACGAGCCGGATCGACGAGACAAGCTCGATCGTCGCCATGGAAGCGCTCGCCTCCGGAACACCGGTCGTCGGATTTCGCCGCGGTGCGCTGCCGGAGATCGTCGAGCACGGTGTCACCGGCTTGCTCGTCGATCGAGAGGACGAGCTGCCGGGCGCGATCATCGCCGCGAGCACGCTGTCGGCGATCGACTGCCGCGAATCCGTTCGCGAGCGCGCGTCGGCGACCCGGATGAGCGCGCGCTACCTGGCGCTCTATCACGAGTGCTCGGGAGCGATGCCGCGCCGAGGCTCGGAGCATGCCAAGGGAACCGACCGATCGCGGCTGGAGATGGAGCGAGTCGGCGAAGGCCGGCGAGCGGGGCCGGCAATGCAGCGAGTCAGCGACCGGCGAGCGGGGCCCGCAATGGAGCGAGTCGGCGAACGCCGGCGAGCGGGACCTGCCGCAACCGACGCGGTGCTGATCACGCGAGACGAGGAGCTCGCGGCGCTCGCGGGCGAGTGGGATGCGCTGTGCGATCGATGCTGCTCGGCGACGCCGTTTCAACGGCCGGGTTGGTTGTTGGCTTGGCGCCGGATCTTCGGTCACGGCGGCGATCTGCGGGCGGTCGCGATCCGTCGCGGGGGCCGACTCGTGGGATTCATTCCGCTCGAGGTCCGGGATCGAACGCTGTGCCTGATCGGCGCGGGTGTGACGGACTATCTCGACGCGATCGTCGAGCCCGATCTCGAAGTCTCCGCGCTCGACGCTGCGTTTCGCGTGGTGAGCGCCGGCTGTCGCGAGGTCGTCCTCGACGGGCTCCGGCCGGGCTCGCCGCTGCTCGAGCTCGAGCTCGGAACCGTCCGACAAACCGTGACGGCGCCACCGTCTCCCGTGCTCGCCTTGCCAGCGGCTCGGATTCCCGCGCGACTCGCATACGATCAAAGGCGGCTCGCGCGCATGGGCAACGTGCGCTGGGAGTACGAGGACACCTCGGCGACGGCGTTACTCGACGGGCTGTTTGCGCTCCATCGCGCGCGGTGGGCCGCGAAGGGCGAGCGCGGCGTGCTCGATGATCCGGCACTCGAACGATTTCATCGAGAAGCGGCCGCGGCACTGCATGCCCGCCGCCTCTTGCGGTTGGTCGGGCTCCGGATCGAGGGCCGCCTCGCCGCCGTGCTCTACGGGTTCTTCGATCACGGGCGCTTCCTGTTCTATCTGTCGGGGTTCGAGCCGGAGCTGTCGAGCATCAGCCCCGGGCGACTCGTGATCGCGCATGCGATCGAGCGTGCTGTCGATGAGGGCGCGTTCGAGTTCGATTTTCTACGCGGCCGGGAGACCTACAAGTACGAATGGGACGCGGTCGACCGGCCGGCCGTGATCTATCAAGCGCGACTCGAGGAAGGTCCATGCTCGGAATCCGCTGGACTATAGGAGACGTCAATCCGCGCGGCTTCGATGCACTCCGGCTCTCGGTGTGGGGCGCGTTCCGGTTGTTCGGCGAGGCGGCGCGATACGTCATCTACGTCAACACGATCCCGCTCGGCGAGGCGCGAGCTCGCACGGCAGACCTGCCCGACGTGATCGAATGGCAGGTCGTCGAGCGCGCGATCCCAGCGTGTCTCGAGCGTCACCTCGATGGCGGAATGGCAGAAGGCGTCGCCTGGAAGCTCGTGCCGCTGCGCGCGTTCCCCGACGATCACGAGCTCGCTCTCGATAACGACGTCGTGCTGTGGGGCGTGCCTCCCGCGCTCGCCCGGTGGCTCGCCGATCAAACGAGCTTCCTGCTCGCCGCCGATGTCAGCGCGTGCTTCGGCAAGTTCGCATCGCTGTGTGGCGAGCGTCCGATCAACACGGGAATTCGCGGCCTGCCGCCGGGGTTTTGTCTCGAGACCGCGATCGCTCGGGTGCTGTCGCTGCACGGTGCTCCGCTCGTCAGCGAGACCGACGAACAGGGCTTGCAAGTGGCGGCAATTATCGGTTCCGGGCCGACCGCGGTCATCGACGTCGAAGACGTCACGATCTGCTCGCCGTTTCCGCCCCACGTGCCGCACCTCGGGAGATCGGGCGCGCACTTCGTCGGGCTCAACACGCGGCGGCTCGGATGGACGTGGCAGGGCCGCGCGGCGGAAGACGTTCGGGCCGAACACTGGGACGCTCACGTCTTGGAGATCGCGCGGCGAGTCGGCATGTGAGCGATCTCGTGATCCGGCACTGCGGGCGTGCGGATCTTCGCGAGCTCGAGTGGTCGCGGCAGATCCGCGCGGATCGCAGGTTGATCGAGACAGTCTTCCAGGCGACCCATGAACGTGGCATCGCGATGCTGGTTGCCAGGATCGAGCGCACCCTGGTCGGTCAGATCTGGATCGATTTCGATCGCAAGCCGGACATCGCGCTGCTGTGGGCGTTGCGCGTCAGGCCGGGCTGGCGCGGCCACGGCATCGGCTCGCAGCTGATCATCGCCGGAGAACGCGAGGCCCGACGCAAAGGCGCCTGCGCCACGGAGCTGGCCGTCGAGCCTCACAATCAGCGGGCACGAGCTCTCTACCGGCGCCTCGGTTACCGCACCGTCGGTTACGAGATCGCGACGCAGGCATTGAGCGGAGCGCCGCTCGGCTTCGAGCTCGAGCTGATGCGACGATGGGTCGCGCGTCGATAACCAGCTCTTGATCGATCGCGCAGAGTCGACGAAGGCTGCGCGCAGCTACTCGGAGCAACTCGACTTGCGGCCGGGAAGCTTCTTGCCCGGATTGAGCAGCCCACTCGGATCCCACATCGTCTTCCACTTGCGCTGCCACTCGATGACTTGCTCGCTCTGCTCGAGCGGCACGTAGTCGCGCTTCGTGAGGCCGATGCCGTGCTCGCCGGACAGCGTGCCACCGAGCTCGATCGTGTGCTCGAACACCCGGCGCGCGGCGCCCCACATCTTCTCGCGGACGGCCGGATCTGCCGGATCGTCGTGCGAGAGAAGGTTGACGTGCAAGTTGCCGTCGCCGGCGTGGCCGAACACGGCACACAGGATGCCGGTCTCGGCGGAGACGCGATCGACGCGCGCGAGCATCTCGACGATCCGGCCGCGCGGCACGCAGACGTCCTCGTTGACCTTCACGCGATACGCCGCCTTGAGCGACGGCGAGATCAGCCGGCGAGCCTCCCACACGGCGCGGCGCTCCGCGGCTTCCGTCGCGCCGAGGACATCGATCGCGCCGAGCTCGTCGCAGGCGACCCCGATCTTCTCCATCTGCACGGCCATCGAGTCCGGATCGCCGTCGACTTCGATGAGGACGATCGCGCCCGCGTTCTCGGGGAACCGATAGCGGCTCTTCGCGCGGATATGATCGATCGAGGTCTTGTCGGCGAGCTCGAGCACGCGCGGGCGCAGGCCGCCGCGCAGCAGCGACGAGATCGCGGCGCCGGCCGCGGGAACATTCGCGAACACGCCGAGCACGGTCGCGGCCGCCTGTGGTTTCGGTAGCAGCTTGAGCGTCAGCTCGGTGATCACCCCGAACGTGCCCTCGGTACCGACGAACCCGGCGACCAGATCGTAACCGGTGACACCCTTCGCGGTGCGCCGGCCGCAGCGCAGCACTTCACCGCCCATCAGCGCGACCTCGAGCCCGAGGACGTATTCGCGCGTGACGCCGTACTTGAACGCACGCGGTCCGCCCGCATTGGTCGCCGCGTTGCCGCCGATCGAGCAAAACTCGAGTGACGCGGGATCGGGCGGATAGAACAGGCCTTGCGCTTCGACCTGTTCCTGCAGCACGCCGGTGATCACGCCGGGCTCGACGACGCAGACCAGATCCGCCGGATCGATCTCTTTGATCCGCTGCATCTTCTCGGTCGACAGCACGACGCCGCCTTTGATCGGCAGCGCGCCACCGCACATTCCGGATCCCGCGCCGCGCGGCGTGACCGGGACCTGCCGCTCTTTGCAGATGCGAAGGACGGCCGCGACCTGTTCGGTCGACTGGCACAGCACCGCGCACTCGGGTGGAAAGAACTCGGGCAGCGGACTCTCGTCGCGCCCGTAGTCATCGAGCCGTTCGTGGCCAGGACCTATCACCGCCTCGCTTCCGAGCTCGCGCTCGAGAACGCCGGCGATGCCAGCAGCGGTCGCGGTCTTCACGCCCTATCTATACGCTGAACGACGAGCCGCAGCCGCAGGTCGACTTGACGTTCGGGTTCTGGAACTTGAAGCCAGCGCCTTGCAACCCTTCGACGTAATCGATCTCGGTACCGACCAGGTACATGAGGCTCATCTCGTCGACGATGCAGCGCACGCCTTGGACTTCGAACGCGCGGTCGACTTCAGCCGGCTCGTCGAAGTACAGATCGTACGAGAAGCCAGCGCAGCCGCCGCCGACAACGCGGAGGCGCAGCGCCATGTTGCCCTCGATCCCCTCGGCCTCGCGGATCTCGTTGACCTTGATCGCGGCGGTGGGGGTGATGAGGAGCATCGACTCGGGACCCGGCGCAGCAGCCGCGTGGTCGTGGCTGTGGTCGTGGTGCGGGTCGCTGGAAGCAGTGGCTAGGTCAGACATCGAGGGAGACCTTACCCATACGTGAGGGTTAAGGCAAGCCATTGCAATCACCTTCGTAACCAGTCAAAACCGCGACATGCCGAACTACGACAGCTTACTAACAGAGCTCCGGGGGCAAACTCCCGAGGTCGACGTCGCTGGTTTGGCCGCCGCCTCGACGCACCCCGTCATCCCCCGAGTCATCGACGTTCGCGAAGCCGACGAGTATGCGCAAGGTGCGATTCCCGGCGCGGTCTGGATTCCGCGTGGGTTTCTCGAGTCGCGGATCGAGAAACACGTCGGTGATCGTGCGGCGCCGATCGTCGTGTATTGCGCCAGCGGCAACCGATCGCTGTTCGCTGCGCGGACGCTCGGCGAGCTCGGGTACAGCAATGTGCGATCGCTCGCCGGTGGGTTCACGGCGTGGAAACGCGCGGGCCAGCCGTGGGACATGCCGGAGTCGCTGCGCGCCGATCAAGAGACGCGCTACTCGCGGCACACCCTGCTTCCCGAGGTCGGGATCGCCGGCCAGCTCAAGCTGCTGAAGGCGAAGGTCGTGTGTATCGGCGCCGGCGGCCTCGGATCGCCGTCGAGCATGTATCTCGCCGCCGCCGGGATCGGGACGCTCGGCATGATCGACGATGATGTCGTCGATGCCTCGAACTTGCAGCGGCAGATCCTCCACTCCACCGATCGGATCGGCAAGCCGAAGGTCGAGAGCGCCGAGCAGACACTGCGCGGCCTCAACCCCGATGTTCGCGTCGAGAAGCATCGCGCGCGGATCACCGCCGCGAACGCTGTAGACTTGTTAGGCCGCTACGATGTGATCATCGACGGCGCCGACAACTTCGCGACGCGCTACTTGGTGAATGACGTCGCGCTGAAGCTCGGCAAGCCGGTGATTCACGCCTCGATTTTTCGGTTTGAAGGCCAGATCACCGTGTTTCCGGCCAACGGCTCCCCCTGTTACCGGTGCCTGTATCCCGAGCCGCCGCCGCCCGAAGATGCGCCGTCGTGTGCCGAAGGCGGGGTGCTCGGGGTCCTGCCCGGAACGATGGGCGTCCTCCAGGCGACCGAGGCGATCAAGCTGATCCTCGGGCTCGGCGAGACGCTCGCGGGCCGTTTGCTCGTCTACGACGCGATCAAGACGCGGTTTCGCGAGCTCAAGCTGCGCCGGGATCCGAAATGCCCGACGTGCGGTGAAGGTGTCGATCGCGCCTCGATCAAGCTGATCGACTACGACCAGTTCTGCGCGGGACCTGCTCGGTAGGCTACACTTGTTGCTCGTTTGATCGCCGCCGGCCATACGATCGGCAGCTACCGCATCCTGAACAAGATCGGGACCGGCGGCATGGGAGCCGTGTACCTCGCCGAGCATCCGCTGATCGGCAAGAAGGTCGCGCTCAAGGTCATTCACCGCGAGCTCGCGAACAACCGCGAAGTCGTGCAGCGGTTCTTCCAGGAAGCGCGCGCCGTCACCAAGATCGGTAACGAGCACATCGTCGAGATCCATGACTTCGGCGTGACGCCCGAAGGCGACCACTTCTACATCATGGAGTACCTCGAGGGTAATACGCTCGCGACGGTGCTCGGCCGCGACCGCGTGCTCGAGGTCATGCGCGCGCTCCACATCGGCGCACAGGTCGCGAGCGCGCTCGCTGCAGCGCACGTCTCGGGCGTCATCCATCGCGATCTGAAGCCCGACAACGTGATGCTGACGACGCGCCTCGGCGATCCGGACTTCGTGAAGCTGCTCGACTTCGGCCTCGCGAAGATGTTCCAGGGTGGTGGCGCATCCGCGGTGAAGACCGCCGCGGGCGTGCTGCTCGGCACGCCGCAGTACATGTCTCCCGAGGCGTGCGAGAGCCGCGGCGGCATCGATCATCGCACCGATATCTATGCGCTCGGCATCTTGCTGTTCCAGATGATGACCGGCGTGCTGCCGTTCGACGGCCAGACGATGGGCGAGGTGCTCGTCAAGCAGGTGACCCAGCTGCCGCCACCACCGCGCGGGTTCAACCCGGCGATCCCGCCGAGCGTCGAGCAGATCATTCTTCGCTGTCTCGCAAAGGCACCGGACGCGCGCTTCGCGACGATGGCGCTGCTCCGCGAGGCGTTGCTCGACCCCGAGGGGTATCTCCACAAGTCACCCCCGATGGTGCCGTCCCGATCGATCCGGCCCGGCGAAGCGCCCGTCGATGCGAAGACGATGATGGCGTATGCCGAGCAGCAGCAGAAGACGAAGATGGGCATGCTCCCCGGCGGATCCTCCGGTGGTCTGCCGCTGCCGGCGCCGCCGACCACGATGACCGGCAACGCACCGATGTCGGCGATGATCGCGGACTCGGCGCGCTCGGTCTCGAAGCGACAGGCAGCGGTGGGCCCGGATATGGCTGCACCGATGCAACCGAAGATGAACACGATGCGGATCGCCACGCCGCTCGGGTACTCGTCGCGGCCGCCGCGCAGGATGTGGCCGATCGTGCTCGTGTTGGGGTTGCTGCTGGGATTGGGCGGCGGCGCTTTCGCGGTCGCGTGGTTTGGGCGGGATGACGGGAACAAGCCGGGGCCGGGGTCGGATCAGCACGGGGTCGGAACGGGATCGGGAACGGCAACGGGATCGGGAACGGCAGCGGGAACGGGATCGGGAACGGCAACGGGAACGGCAGCGGGATCGGGATCGGGATCGGGAACGGCAACGGGATCGGGAACGGCAACGGGATCGGGAACGGCAACGGGATCGGGAACGGGATCGGGAACGGCAACGGGATCGGGAACGGGATCGGCAACGGGAACAGGAACGGGATCGGGAACAGCGTTGGAACCGGTCGCGCCCGTGATGGCGGTCGTCGTGATCGACAGCGTTCCGCAAGGCGCCGAGCTGTTCGACGCCCACAAGAAGTCGCTCGGAAAGACCCCGGTGCGGCTCTCGATGCCGATTTCGGAGACCCCGGTGAATTTCGAGCTGAGGCTTGGCGGCTATCGCCGCAAGCCCAAGGAAGTCGTCGTGTCGGGCAACACGGTCATTCAGGTGCCGCTCGATCGAGCACCCACGATCGTCACGCCGCTTCACCCTGGAACCGGCAGCGCCCACAAAGGGACTGATAGCGAGCTGATGCGGCCCGACTAAGGACAGCATCGCCCACGACGCTTGGTCGTTGTGGTCTCGCCGCCAGCCAACCAAACCCGCCTAACCCGCCGTGATCACGCGCGGCGCCGACTCGCCGTCGGCCTGCTTGCTCTCTCGGCGTGCACTGGGCATGCTGGTCTCATGCTTCTTGCCGTGGTGGCGGGTGTCGCCGCTCTGATCGTCGCGGCGCTGATCGCGGCCAGGGCAAGCGCGGCCGAAGCAAAGCGCGTCGCCAATCGCGAGGTCGACGAAGCCAAGCTCGCAGCCGCTGCGCTCGTCAAGACGGCCGAGCTCGAGGCCGCGGCGCAGCGTCAGGCAATCGAGACCGCGGCGCGCAACGAGGCGCTCGAGGTGATCGCGCGCGCCGATGAAGCGCTCGCCACCGACGAGACGAGCGCACAGAACCGCGAAGATGCGTTGCACGCGAGGACCGGCGAGCTGTCGCAGCTCGAAGATGCGCTCGAACAACGCGAACAGCAGCTCGATCAGATCCATCGCGAGCTGCAGTCGCGCCGCGATCGCGCGCAGGGCGTCGAGCGAGACATGCAACGTCGCCGCGATTCCGTGCGCAGCGAGCTCGAGACGCGCGCCGGCACGACCATGGCGGAGCTCGTCCGCCAGATGAAGCAGGGCTGGCTCGACGAGGCGCGGTTGCGTGCCGCTGCACTCGTCCGCAACGCCGATCAGAACACCACCGATCCGGCGCATGATCGCGAGGCTCGCCGGGTGATGGAGATCGCGGCCGCACGCTCGAGCATGCACTTCCTCACCGAGCGCAACATGTCGACGTTGCGCGTCGGTCCCGAGATCGTCGCGATCCTGCTCGATAACAACGCGGCGCTACACGGCGCGCTCGAACGCGTCTCCGGCGTTCAGCTCCAGGTCAACGATGACAAAGATGCAGTCCGGCTCGAAGGACTCGACGGCGTCGGCAAAGAAGTCGTGCGCCGCGCGCTCCATCGCCTGTTCAAGAAGCCGGAGTCCGCAGAAGAAGCGCGCAAGCAACCCGACGAGTGGGCGGCAAAGGCACGCGAGCACTTGAATCAAGAGATCCGCGCGCTCGGCAAGAAGGCGTTCCAGACGCTCGGGATCCAGAAGGCCCATCCAGAGATCGTCGAGCTCGTCGGCGCGCTCAATTTCCGCACGAGCTACACGCAGAACCAGTGGCTGCACGCGGTCGAGGCGAGCTTCCTCGCCGGCATGATGGCCGCCGAGCTCGGCCTCGATCAGAAGCTCGCGCGCCGAGCGACGCTGATGCACGACATCGGCAAGGCGCTGACGCACAAGATCGAGGGCAGCCACGCCGTGATCGGCGCGGAGATCGCCCGCCGCGTCGGCGAGCCGGAGATCATCGCCAACGCGATCGGCGCCCATCACGCCGACGAGCCTTGCAACTCGGTCTACGCATATCTCGTCGCCGCGTCGGATGCGATGAGTGGTGCGCGCCCGGGCGCGCGGCGCGAGCAGACCGAAGGCTTCAATACGAAGGTCGAGGATCTCGAGCGCATCGGCATGTCGCGCCGAGGTGTCAGCCACGCGCATGCGGTGCACGGTGGTCGCGAGCTGCGGATCTACGTCCGCGAGCGCGAGGTCGACGATCTGACGGTCGTCGAGATGTCGACGGAGATCGCCGCGCAGATCGCCGAGGAGCTGACGTTCCCCGGCCAGATCAAGGTCACGGTCATCCGCGCGTTCGAAGCATCGTCGACCGCGAATTAGGCCGAAGCACTCACCTCACAGTCATGAGCGCGCGGATCTCGGGAACCGCCCGCTCTTCCGAAATTTCTGCCGAGCCAGCCGCCGAGCGAGGCCAGTGGCGGAGCGCGCGAGGCCGCCACACCGTGCGCCGGCGCAAAAGCATGAGTGCCGCATTTGTTCGGGAGTCATGAAGGTCCTCGATGTGATTGCGGCAGATCGGACACACCGCCGATCTCGACGCGGGCACGTCAGATGCAACCGTCGCCCGCATCAATCTCCAGGAGGATCTTCATGCCGAATCCAAGCAGCGGACGCAATGTCGCGCTCCCCGACGACAACCGTCCAGGCTGGCGACCGCAAGATGAAGGCGGGATGCGCAGCCGTCGCCACATCGACGACGACGATCGCTACGAAGAGGACCGTTACATGCGCGGCGGCGGTACCCATTGGGAAGACCGCAGCGAGCGCCGCGGCAACTGGGACCGCGACGAAGATTTTCGCACGGCGGAACGGTTTGGTCAGGGGCAGAGCGGCTACACAGCCGGGCGCTATCAGGGCGATCGCTCGATGAGCTTTCAGTCGCGCAACCAGGGCTATCCCGGAAGCTTCGAGGATCAGCATCGCGAGCGTCCTACCGACGATCGATTCGCAGGCCGCGGCGGCGCGGGTTATTACGAGCGCGAGCGAGGCGGATACGGCCGCGGCGACACCGATCGCGGTGGACCGAATCTCGGCACCGGCGGTGCGATGCACACCGGCTACGGCTATCCCTCGAATCAGCCGACCGGCTACCAAGGCTGGCAGGGCGATCGTCAGGGCCAACCGGGCGCTCAACCGTCGGGCGGGCACCGAGGCAAGGGCCCTCTCGGGTACCAGCGTTCGGATGAGCGGGTCCGCGAGATGGTGTGCGAGGCGTTGACCGACCACGATCACGTCGACGCGACGAACGTCGAGATCACGGTGAAGAGCGGCGAGGTCATCCTGAGTGGCACGGTCGACGACCGCCAGCAAAAGCGGATCGCCGAGGACATCGTCGACCAGATTCCGGGCGTCAAAGACGTCCAGAATCAGATCCGCGTCGCGGGCGACAAGCGCAGCAGCCGGGAACAGTCGCGCGATCGGGACCGCGAGTCGCAACCGCAAGACTCGATGCCGCACGACGGCAAGCGACATCGGGCGTAGCTGCGCAGCACACTGTAGACATCTTGCGGTCCCCGGCTTGCGAGATGCTCGGGGCAGGACATCAGGAGACGTCCTGCCCCTCGCTCGTGTCGGCACCCTCGATGCACCAGGTGAGCGCGCTATGCCGAACTCCGAGGATGATTTCGATCCGAAAAAGCCGCATCCGTCGAACGTGCAGCGGAAGCGCGAAGGTCAGCACGAACGCCGGGAAGCTCGCAAAGACGGTGAGCGCGACGACCACCGCCACGTCAACGTCCGCTGCTAATACAGCTCATCGCAAGTTGGTGATCATCTTCGTCAACATCGACACAACTCGATGCAGGAGCTCGTAGCCTGCCGAGGTCGTACGCGGTTGGTAAAAGGCGATCGCGCGCTCGTAGACATCCAGCGTTTGGAAATGAAACATGGTCTCGCTATCGACCGCGCGACGAATCGGTTGCGAAGATTCGCCTACGCCGACGCCTAACCCATACGCCCACGTGGGCCTGGCAACTGGCCACTAACTTCTGGGGAGCTGTAGTTAGCTCACTCGGTCCCGACCCCTACGTAAAGGTGAGGTTTGCCATTGACAGGATGGCTCCGGGGGATCATAGTCCCCTCGGATACATAGAACCTTACGTTTACGTGAGGGTTGTGCAATGGACAATAAATCCGAGGACAAAGCCAAGCTGGTTCGCGTCGGGGAGCTCGCGAAAGCGGTCGGCAAGACCGTTCGCGCGATGCACCTGTACGAGGAGCTGGGTCTCTTGGAGCCTCGGGCACGCTCCGAGGGCGGATTTCGGCTCTACGGCCCTGAAGCGATCGATCGCATCCACTGGATCGTCAAGCTGCAGGCGATCGGCTTCACGCTCGCCGAGATCCAGGGCTTCGTAAAGGAGTTCCAGGATGCGCATTCGGCTCCGGTTGCGAGCGCGCGCGTGCGGGCGATGTTCACCGAGAAGCAGCAGAAGATCCGCGAGCAGATCATCCAGCTTCAGGTGATCGAGAACGACCTTTCCGAAGCGCTCGCATATCTCGATTCTTGCCAGACCTGTTCGACCGACTATGCGCCGACGGAGTGCGGCGCTTGCGACCACCACGGGCATCACAAAGGTGAAGCGCCGCCGCTGTTCGCAGGACTGTCCAAACGAGCGGGCGGCTCGCCCGGTTCTCCGAGTGACAAGTCCGAATTCGATGTTCCCGTGACCGTTCTTTATCGCGAGGGAAATAACTGATGGCGACCCAAACCAAAACGGAAGTTCCGGTTCCTGCCGGCGTGAAGCTTCCGATCTTCATGGACAACCACTCGACGACGCCGGTCGATCCGCGCGTCCTCGAGACGATGATCCCGTACTTCACGACGCACTTCGGAAACTCGGCCAGCCGCAACCACGTGTTCGGTTGGACCGCGGAAGCCGCCGTCGAAGTCGCGCGCGGTCAGGTCGCGTCGCTGCTCGGTGGCGACGCCAAAGAGATCGTCTGGACCTCGGGCGCGACCGAGGCGAACAACCTCGCGCTCAAAGGCGCCGCTTCGTATCTGAAGAAGCAGGGCAATCACATCATCACCGTCGCGACCGAGCACAAGTGCGTGCTCGACACCTGCAAGCGTCTCGAGCGCGAAGGCTGCACGGTGACCTATCTGACGCCGGCCAAAGACGGCCTCGTGACGCCGGAGCAAGTCGTCGCGGCGATGACCGACAAGACGATCGTCGTCAGCGTGATGTGGGCGAACAACGAGATCGGCGTCGTCCAGCCGATCGAGGCGATCGGTGCCGCGATCAAGGCGCGCAACCCGAAGTGCCTGTTCCACACCGACGCGACGCAGGCGTACGGCAAGATTCCGACCGACGTCGAGAAGGCGAAGGTCGATCTCGCATCGATCACCGCGCACAAGGTCTATGGACCCAAGGGGATTGGCGCGCTGTGGGTGCGCCGCAAGCCGCGCGTCCGCATCGATCCGATCATCGACGGCGGCGGTCACGAGCGCGGCATGCGCTCGGGCACGTTGCCGGTCCCGATGATCGTCGGCTTCGGTAAGGCTGCCGAGATCGCCAAAGAAGAGATGAAGGCCGAGGCGATCCGCCTGCGCGCACTGCGCGACCGGCTGTACCGCGGCATCACCTCGAAGCTCAGCGAGACCTATGTCAACGGCTCGCTGGAACAACGCCTGCCGGGCAACATCAACATCTCGTTCGCGTTCGTCGAAGGCGAGTCGCTCTTGATGGCGCTCAAAGACGTCGCGGTCTCGTCGGGATCGGCGTGTACCTCGGCCTCGCTCGAGCCGAGCTACGTGCTGCGCGCGCTGGGCGTCGGCGACGAGCTTGCCCATACTTCGATTCGCTTCGGCATTGGTCGGTTCAATACCGAGGCGGAGGTCGACTACGTGATCGACCTGGTCGTGAAGTCGGTCGAGCGACTGCGCACGCTGTCCCCGCTCTGGGAAATGCATCAAGACGGGATCGACATCAATTCGATCCAATGGACTCCGCACTGAAGGACATGACACATGGCGTACTCCGATAAAGTCATCGATCACTACGAGAACCCCCGCAACGTAGGCACGTTCGCCAAGGACGAAGGCGACGATGTCGGCACCGGCCTCGTGGGCGCGCCCGCGTGTGGCGACGTCATGCGCCTGCAGATCAAGGTCAAGGACGGTCGCATCGAGGATGCGAAGTTCAAGACGTTTGGCTGCGGCTCCGCGATCGCCTCGAGCTCGCTCGCGACCGAGATGATCAAGGGCATGACCCTCGATCAGGCGCAGGCGATCACGAACACGACGATCGTCCAGGAGCTGAACCTCCCGCCGGTCAAGATCCACTGCTCGGTCCTCGCCGAAGACGCGATCAAGGCGGCGATCGAGGACTACAAGAAGAAGCACGCTCCAAAGGAATGATCATGAACGCGAGCGCAGCACCCCAGACCGATCCGAAGGCCACGCCGCAGGCGGGACCTCGCGAGATCGCGATCACCGAATCGGCAGCGCAGGAGATCGCGAAGCAGCGAGCCAAGCGCGGCACACCGGATGCGCGCATTCGGGTCGGCGTGCGTGGTGGCGGCTGCACCGGGTTCACCTACGTGTTCGAGTGGGCCGACACGCTGCGTCCGACGGACTCCGAGTTCTCGGCGCACGGTGTGGCGATCTGCGTCGACCCGAAGAGTCTCGTCTATCTCGGCGGCATGACGCTCGACTTCGTGCGCGGGATGATGGGACACGGCTTCAAGTTCAATAATCCGAACGCCAAGGGTTCGTGCGGTTGTGGAGAGAGCGTCCAGTTCTAATCCCTTCGAGCTCCTGGGCCTTCCGGTGCAGTTCGATCTCGATCCGCAGGTGATCGAGCGTGCGTTCTTCGAGCGCACGAAGGAGCTGCATCCGGACAAGTTTGCGGCGGCGCCGGTGACCGAGCGGGTTGCGGCGCTGTCGAGGTCGCGTGCGCTCAACGACGCGTATCAGACGCTCAAGAAGCCGGTGCCGCGCGCCGAGTATCTGCTCGAGCGCGCTGGTGTCACGATCGGCGACAACGAGCGGCTCGACCCCGAGTTTCTGATGCAGATCCTCGAGCTCCGTGAAGAGCTCGCGGAGGCGCGTATCGCCAAGCGTACGTCCGAGATCGAACGGCTGTGCCAGGTCATGAAAGGCCGGCGCAAAGCGGCGGTCGGTGCACTGCCGGCGCTGTTCGAGACCAACGATCTTCCCGCGATCAAGGAGCAGCTGATCGTGCTGCGATACCTCGATCGTTACCTCGAAGAGTGCGACACCGCGCTCGACGAAGACGACGAGTAGTCATGCTGTTGCAAATTTCAGAGCCAGGCGAATCCACGATCAAGGAAGCCTGCAAGCCGCGGGTGATCGGCATCGATCTCGGTACGACGAACAGCCTCGTCGCCCACGTCGAGGACGGCTCACCGCTCGTGATCGGACAAGACGCGCTCGTGCCCTCGGTCGTGTACTACGGGCCCGATGGCAGCGTGCTCGTCGGGCGTGCGGCACAGGCCAAGGCGGTCGAGTCGCCGCGCCACACGCTCGCGTCGGTCAAGCGCCTGATCGGGCGCGGCCTCAAGGACGTCGCCGGCATCCGATCGATGCTGCCGTACGAGCTCGATGGGGATGACCGCGCCGTGGCGATGCGAGTTGCCGGACGGACCGTGTCACCCGTCGAAGTCTCGGCGGAGATCCTGAAAGAGCTCAAGGCGCGTGCGGAAGCCGCACTCGGTGGGCCGATCGAAGGCGCCGTGATTACCGTCCCCGCGTACTTCGACGACGCGCAACGCCAGGCGACGCGCGATGCCGGCAGGCTCGCCGGTCTCGAAGTCTTGCGACTGCTCAGCGAGCCGACGGCCGCGGCACTTGCCTACGGCCTCGATCGCGGCAGCAAGGGCACCTACGCCGTGTTCGATCTCGGCGGCGGTACGTTCGACATCTCGATCTTGAAGCTCGTCGAGGGTGTGTTCGAGGTCAAGGCGACCGGTGGTGACTCCGCGCTCGGCGGGGATGACCTCGATCGCGAGCTCGCGCGGTCGATCGTAGGCGATGCGATCGCGAATCGCACAGAAGACGCCTCGCTCGACGCCGAGCGCCGCAGGCTCGTCGCGACCGCGGTCGCCGAAGCTCGGCGCGTCAAAGAAGCGCTGACGAGCTCACCGGAAGCGATGTTCAAGCTGGCAGGTATCGAGCGCCGCGTGACGCGCGAGGACCTGCGCAAGCTCGCGCAGCCATTGCTCGAGCGTTGCGGCAAGGCATGCCGGCGCGTGCTCAAGGACGCCGAGCTCGCGAAAGAGGAGCTCGACGGCGTGATCCTCGTCGGTGGATCGACGCGGTCACCGGTCGTTCGCGACTACGTGCGCGCGCTGTTCGATCGCGAACCGCTGTCCGATCTCGATCCGGATCAGGTCGTCGCGCTCGGTGCAGCGGTCCAGGCGGACGTGCTCGCCGGCGGCGATCAGAAGGTCGTCCTGCTCGACGTGATCCCGCTGTCGCTCGGTGTCGAGATGATGGGCGGCGTCGTCGAGAAGCTGATCCATCGCAACACGACGATCCCGAGCGGTGCCACCCAGACGTTCACGACGTATGCGGACAATCAGACCGGCTTCGTGATCCACGTGCTGCAAGGCGAGCGCGAGACGGCCGATGCGTGCCGCTCGCTCGCGACGTTCACGCTCGGCGGCGTCCCACCCATGATCGCGGGGATGGCGCGGATCGAGATCACGTTCCTGGTCGACGCAGATGGCCTGTTGAAGGTCATGGCGAAAGAGCTGACCACGGGCAAGGAAGCCTCGATCGAGGTCAAGCCGAGCTACGGCCTGTCCGACGAAGAAGTCGAGCGCATGCTGATCGAGTCGTTCGAGCACGCCGAAGAGGATCTGACGAAGCGCAATCTGCTCATCGAGCGCGTCGAAGGCGAGCGCATCCTCGCGGCGACCCGCGCGGCGTTCGTCAGTGATGCCGCGCTGCTCGACGACGACGTTCGCGCGGCGGGCGAACGGGCGATGACCGAGCTCGCCGAGGTGATGGCGGGCGAGGACTACCTCGCGATCCGCGCGGCGGTCGAAGCGCTCGATCTCGCGACCAAGCCGTTCGCGCAGGCACGGATGAACCGTGCGGTCGGAGCCCAGCTCCGCGGCCGGACGCTCGACGAAGCCGAAGCGCATTTGGGTCACTAGCCATGCCGAAGATCAGATTCCTCAATCCATACGGCAAGGGCACCGAGCCCGTCACCGTCGAGTGCAAGCGCGGCGAATCGATCCTCGATGCGGCCGAGGAGCATCACATCCGGGTCGGCCACGCCTGCGGTGGCAACCTCGCGTGCTCGACGTGTCACGTCTGGGTCAACGAAGGCATCGATTCGCTTCCGGAAGTCGCCGAAAAAGAGAACGACATCATGGATAAGGCCTTCGACGTCCGACCCGAGTCGCGGCTCGCCTGTCAGGCCACGTGCGGCGCTCAGGATCTGGAAGTCGAGATCACGCAGGAGAGCCTGCAGGCCTGGCTCGACGAGAATCCCGACGAGCGCAAGAAGCTCGCGGCCGGTCAGAAGTAGCGGCGTCGCCGCCGAGAACCGCAGACGCCCCGCCAAGGCGCCGAGGCGCCAAGGTCAGAGCGAGAGATCATGGATCGAGTCGAGGATCTCTAACCAGGTACCGAGCTTTGCCATCGACGGTTTCGCTCGCACTCGAAGACGGCGACGGCGGATCAAGGTCAGCGCGGCGAGCGCGAGGACGAGCGATCCGCGCGCGTCGCGACCGCTCTGGCAGCAGCCACCGTTGGGCGGCGGAAGTGTCGTATCGCCTGCGCTCGCCCGCGTGCACGCGAGCGGATCCGATGTGATGCCGAACTTGAGCGCGATGGCGCACCACGCGTCCGGGCACGTGTCGTGCTGCGTGGTGCCGCTCGGGCACGACACCGGTGCGGTGATGTCGTGATAGTGGAGCACGCCGGTCCAGGTCGCGAGGTCTGCGGACTTCATGAGGCCGAAGCCATCGCCGGGAATCGCCGGCATGCCATTCATCGCGGCGATGTCGCCATCGAGCGTGCAGGCCCAGACGACGCCGGCGGTCTCGGTCAGACAGTTGATGTGCGGGGCCCCGGGAACCGGACTCCAGGTCGCACCGCGGTCGTGCGAGACGTGTGTGCCCGAGAGCTGCGTTCCTGCGACGAGATCGCCGTTCTGGCGTACGACGAACCCGATCGGCTCCGGCTCGGTCAGGATCTTGGTCCACGTCATGCCCGCATCGCTGCTGCGATAGAGGCTCGCCGCCGCCGTGGGCGTCTCGGAGGCACCGCGCGCATAGACGAGATCGGGATTGTCCGCTGCCACGCCGGCGATCTCGATGATCGTCTCGTTGATCGTGGTGAACGAGTCTGTCGGTCGTGGTGCGAACGTCGCGCCCCCGTCGTTGCTTGCAAACAGCAGAAACGTCTTCGTCGATCCGACGAGCCAGTAGCCCGAGAGATAGACCCTCGAAGGGTCAGACGGCGCGACGACGAGCGACTGCCACCAGTCATCCGGGTTCGTATCGGGCGCGGACTTTGCGGGGAAGGTGACGCCGTCGTCGGTCGACTTGTAGAGGTGCGTATCCGCGGGATCCGCGTAGGCCGCGTAGACGGCGCGATCGGGTCCGAGCTCGACCTGGGACACGAAGGCCGTGCTCGGGGTCGCCGCTTCGAACGTGCAGCTATCGCGATTGACGCGAAGCCCTCCGAACGTCGTCGCGAAGATCGCGCCGCTTCCGCTATACGCGTAGTCGGGCAGGTACAAGCCCGCGTAGCCGACTGCGTCTTCGCATATCCACTGCCAGGTTGCTCCGGCATCGTGCGAGACCAGAAGTCCGAAGTTGGTCCCGGCGAGAATGTCGGCTTCGTGATCCGGGCGGAACTGAATGACGGTGACACTGGACGGCGCCGTATGTGCGCTCGCCGTGCTCGCGAATCCGGCGACCAACAAGCTCCCGATGACGCGCTTCACACGCGAAAGGTACGGTGCGCGCGGCGCGCTACGGCGGCATCCGCGATAACACCGACGTACGCGGTGCGACCCGACGCCTCACCAGGTGACGACGTGGAGCTGCTTGCCGGGCTCCCAACAGGTATCGGTGCCGTGATAGCCGACCTCGACGACGAGGAGGCTGATGTCGGTCGCGTGATACGCGTTCGACAGATAGGCGGGGTTACTGCACGCCAGCGTCGCGGGGGCCCGCTTGATGTCGTGCACGAGCCAGGGCCCGATCGACACGGTCGCGACGGGCTTGTCCGTGTTGTGCGGAAACACGTGGAGGTGATCGCCGCTCCAATCGACGTCGAGGCTGTCTCCGATCGCGAGGTGCTTGTCGGCGGCATCGGTCGTCGCCTGCAGCTCGAGCGTGTGCATGGGCTGGAGATCGTGGACGCCGTGGAGCGTCGCGAGCTCGCGATTGACATCTGCGATGCGCTTCGTCAGCGTCGGACCAGGCTTGCCATCCGGCGCGAGCGTCTCGTACTCGTTCGAGATCATCACCGGCATCTTCTGGATCACGTTGTCCGTCCGGTCGCGCACCTCGAGGCGAAGGTTGGGAAACCCACGTCCGCCGTCGCTATCCTCGACGGCGACGACAGCGATCTCGCCCGCGTGCGCGACCGCGGGAAGCCCCGCCAACACGAACTTCGAGCCTTGCCAGCTCACCACCGGCGGTGGCGTCGATCTCACCGGAGCTTGATCGAGGTCGTGCGAGCTGATCGGCTGTTTTGGCGGCGATGAACCGCAGGCAGAGACCATCAAAGCAGCCGCAAGCGGAAGATCGAGGCGCATGCCGGAAGTCTATTCGACCAGCTTGAGATGACTCGTGCGCTTTGCGCGAGGCGCCTCTTCCTTGACCACCGGGGGCGCGACACTGGCAGGCGCGGGAGCTGCTGCTTCACCGCCGGTGAGCACGTCTTCGGGGACGTCTTCGGGCCACACGGTGCCGCGTTGCTCACCCTCGACCATCGCTGCATAGACCGCCGTCCACGGGAGCTGGACGCGGCACGGCGACCCGGCAAACGTCAGCGTGCCGCCGATGCCGTCGTCATCGACGGTGAGGTCGGCGATTGGCGGGCTGAGGGTGTACCCGAAGCGCAACACGAGGCTCGCGTCCGCGCCAAACCGCGGTGGTACCGAAACGTCCGCGCGCCGCGCGTCGACGTGGACCAGTACAGGACCCCGCGACAGCAGCTGCTCGAGCGTCTTGCGCTTATCGGGAGCGCTCGCGTCATCTTCGTCGCGCAACGCATCGATCGAGGGCACGTCGTGCGGATCCTTGCCGACGAGCTGGACGAACTCCTCCGAGGACATCAGGCCGGCGTCGACGGCGTCGCGCAGGATGCCTTCCGGGCGATCCCCGGCGGCTGCGGTCACGCGCTCGACCGTGCGTTCGCAGCGCGCGGCATGACGCAGCACGGCTCCGTGGGCCGCGAGCGCGGAGTGGGCCCCGCTGCGCCAGCGGGCGAGGGCACGCTCCACATCGGCAAGCGATGTCGACACGCGATGCTCGATCAGCGCGGTCACGACCGTCTGTAAGCGGGCTAGGGTCCTCGGGTCGCGCTCGATCATGCTCGGGGCTTAGCCCGATCAATGGGCGCGGGTAAAGCACAAACGTCCACCTTCAAGAACCGTGTCTGATCGGCTACTCCACGAGGTCCTGAAGCATCGCTGTAACCTTGCCAGGAGCCGGGATCGCGACGAATCGCGCGAGATCGACGACCGCACACACGACGCGGCCTTCGGCGGCGAGCGTCGGCGGATCGCCTATTCGAAACACGCGATACCGAAACGTGATCGATTTCGTACCGAGCTTCGCGACCGTGACTTCGATCCCAGCGCTGTCACCGAACCGCAGCGGCGCGTGAAAATCGCATTCCGCGTGGACGCACGGAAACCCGACGCGCTCGCGATCGATCAGCTCCGAGTACGCGCGCGCTCCCATCTTCGCGCGCCACAGCTCCTCGAAGGCGACGTGGAAGAAATGGAAGAATCGCGGGTAATAGACGATGCCCGCGTGATCGACATCGGCGAACCGAACCGGGAGCTCGTAGGTGAACGCCGGCATTACGGCCGGACCGGCAGGTGCAGCTTGACGCCGCAGGACGCCGGAACGCCGGGGCAGGGTGGTGCGAGCTTCTCGAGCTCGATCAGGACGGCGGCACGCGGATAGAGCTCTTGGATCTTCGCGCCGATCGCGCCGGCGAGTGCTTCGAGGAGGCGAAACGTCGACTTCGTTCCGAGCGAGACGACGATCTCGCTGACCTTGAAATAGTCGACGGTATCGGCGATGCGATCTGACGCTGCGGCCGCCGCGAGCGGAAGCTCGAGCACGAGGTTGACGCGGAACCTGCGCGTGCCACGCCGTTCGGCAGCGCTGTAGCCGTGATTGCCTTCGAATTCGAGACCCCGCACGAACACGCAGTCGGTCATGCGCGCGACCGTACCACCTCGGCGGTGAGCTCGATCCAGGGCCAACGCGAACGAATCTTCGCGGGCTGAAGGCCCTCGATTGTGTGAACGTCCAGCGCTTGATCAGGAGCCCGACGGCGGTTTGGGATCGAGACGGAGAGCCGCGGATCGGCAACCGACTGCAGGCAACGATGACGACAGCGACTAAGCTTCGAGCTCTTCGCCTTCGTCTTTTACGCGCTGCAGCTTCTTCTTGATCATCTGGCGCTTGAGCGGACCGACGAAGTCGACGAGCAGCTTACCGGTGAGGTGATCGAGCTCGTGCAGCAGGCAGCGCGCGAGCAAGGCTTCGCCTTCGATCTCGAACAGCTTGCCGTCGAGTCCCATCGCGCGGACCTTCGCGCGCATCGGGCGCTTGACCTTGATGTAGATCTCGGGAAACGACAGACAGCCTTCCTCGCTGTCCTGCATCTCTTCGGAGGTCTCGAGCACTTCGGGGTTCATGAAGCACAGCGGCGGGTCGGTTTCAGCGCGCCCCGCGAGCTTGGGCTCGACGATGAACATCTGGCGGGTGTCACCGATTTGGAGCGAGGCCATCCCGAGACCGTTCTCGGCGTACATCGAGTCGCAGAGATCCGCGAACAGCGCGCGCACCGAATCCGTGATCTCGGTAATCGGCTGAGTGGGCTCCCGGAGCCTCGGATCGGGCCAAATAACGACCGGACGTACCGCCATGACGCACCAATCTTAGCACGTGATTGACAAGCACGTAGGAGCCAGCCATACACGCCCCAGCTCATGCTTGCGAGGTATTCCGACGCACGACTGCCGACCGCACACGGTGAGTTCCGCGTCGTCGTCTACCGCACCGGCGAGCAGGCCGGGCTCGGCGCGACCGCGGTCGGCCTCGGGGCCGAAGAGCATGTCGCGCTGGTCATGGGTGATGTGAAGGGTCCTGGCGTGCTCGCCCGCGTGCACTCGTCGTGCTTCACCGGCGAGGTGCTCGGCAGCCTGCGTTGCGATTGCCGCGCGCAGCTCGAGGCCGCTCTCGCGCGGATCGCACGCGAAGGCCGCGGCGTGCTCGTCTATCTCGTCCAGGAAGGCCGCGGCATCGGCCTCGGCAACAAGGTCCGCGCGTATCAGCTCCAGGACGAAGGCCGCGACACGGTCGAGGCAAACCTCGATCTCGGATTCGATGCGGATCTGCGAAGCTACGAGATTGCTGCGGGCATCTTGGGCGATCTCGGAGTGTCGTCGATCCGCCTGATGACGAATAACCCCGCCAAGCAGAGCGGCCTCGTGCACGCCGGCGTCACGATTGACGCCCTCGAAGCACACTGGGTGGGTGCCTCCGAGCACAATGCCGAGTATCTCGAAGCCAAGCGTGTGAAGTTGGGACACCTGCCATGAGCATCACCGAACCCCAGGTCAAAGAAGCGCTCGGCACCGTCATCGATCCGGCCCTCGAGCACGACATCATCAGCTGGCGCCTCGTGCGCACGATCGAGATCTCCGGAGACGACGTGCTCGTGCGTGTCGATCTGCCGACCCACGCGTATCCGCTGCCCGCGCGCAAAGAGCTGCAGACGCGGATCGAGACCGCGGTGAAGAAGCTCGGCGCGAAGCGCGTCACCGTGATCTCGGAGGTCGTCACCGCGTGGCAACCGGCACCGAGCGACAAGGCGATCCTGAAGGGTCCCAAGAATGTGATCGCGGTCGCCGCCGGAAAAGGCGGCGTCGGCAAGTCGACGGTCGCCGTCAACCTCGCGCTGTCGCTGCAGCGGCACGGCGCGAAGGTCGGCCTGCTCGATGCGGACGTGTTCGGTCCGTCGATCCCGACGATGCTCGGGCCCCCGGAGGTCGCGCCGACCGCTTCGAAGGACTCGAAGATCATCCCGGCGATACATCAGGGCCTCAAGGTCATCTCGGTCGGGTTCTTCGTCGACAAAGGCGAAGCGGTCGTGTGGCGCGGCCCGATGGTGCACCGCTTGCTGCAGCAGTTCCTCGGCGACGTCGAGTGGGGCGAGCTCGACTATCTGATCTGCGATCTGCCGCCGGGCACCGGCGACGTGCAGCTCTCGCTGTCGCAGCTGATCCCGATCTCGGGCGCGGTGATGGTGACCACGCCGCAGGAGATCTCGATCATCGACGTCGTCAAAGGGATCGCGATGTTCGAGAAGGTCGAGATTCCGATCCTCGGCATCGTCGAGAACATGAGCTCGTACAAGTGCCCGGCGTGCGGCCACGTCGACGAGATCTTCAGCCACGGTGGCGGTAAGCGGCTCGCACAAGAAGTCGGGACGTCGTTCTTCGGCGAGATTCCGATCGACACGCGGATCCGGTTTGGCGGTGATGCGGGTGTGCCGATCGTCGTCGCGAGCCCCGACTCCGAGACCGCGCGGCTGTTCATGGACATCGCGTCGCGGGCCGCGCTCAAGGTCGCGTCCAACGTGCTGTCCAAGCCGAAGCGGTCGCCGCGGCTCGCGGTGATCAAGTAGAGCGCATTGCCGGGCGCTGCGAAGCGCGATCAGGACGCGACGACCCATGCCGGCTGCGCTGGCCTATGCGCGCGCGCGACTACACCGAGCGGCGGCGCGACGTCGTGATGCTACGACCGAGATCCTTGCGCGCCTTCGCGCTGAGCGCCTGTGCGGCGCGCTGCTGGTCGGCTTGCTTGTTGTCAGTCGCGACCGGCGATTCACTGGCCGCAGCGGCCGCTGCGGCAGCCGTAGCAGCGGAGGCCGCAACCCGCGCGGCTTCGTCTGCTTCGAGGTGACACTTCTTGTACTTGTTTCCAGATCCGCAGTGACACGGATCGTTGCGTCCTGGTCGTTCCGACATGGCTCGAGGATAGCCGATCTTCGATGTGCTAGTTGACGTTGCCGTCACACGGCGCGAGCTCGCACAGCATATGGCTGACATGCCCGAGCGTGCGCTGTAGCCGGATCATCGGGTCGCACGCTTCGAGCAGCTCCTGCCTGGCATCCGCGTCCATCACGAGCGCTGCGGCGATCGCATCGGCGCACTGCCCCGGCTCGTCGAACGCGCGCACGAGATCGCGCAACTGCGGGCCGCCCTGATCGATTACTTCTGCGAGCCGATCGCATAGCGCGATCAGCCTGCGATGGTGATCGACCGCATCCCGCGGATCGACGTTCGCGTCGGCCAGCATGCGCGCCTCGACGCGCCGATACGATCGCTGCTCGACCGGCAGCTCGCGTGCGATCTCGACCCGCGCGACGCCACGGAGCAGCAGCGCGAAGCGGCCGTCGGGGAGCTCTTCGGAGCAGATGATCCGGCCCACGCCGCAGCGCTCGTAGACTGGAGGCCGCCCGTAGTACGACGTCTCGTAGCCTGGCCGCAGCCGCGCGACGCCCATCAGGTGACTACCGGCGAGGCAGTCGCGCGTCAGCTCGCGATAGCGCGGCTCGAACACGTGCAGCGGCAAGAGGCCGCCCGGCAGGAGCACACAGTTGGGAAGCGGGAAAATAGGAAGTGCGGCGAGCGCGGCAGAGTCGGGAGGCGGAAGCGTCTCGCGCATGGGGTCAGGTCGGTTATCCGAAGACGTCGATGCACGTGCCGGTCAAGGCTTCGGGCGCGACATGAGCCAAGAACAGCGCCAGTTTTGCGACGTCATCGGCAGTCATATCGGGCCTCGCTCCGGGCATCCCCTCGCGCAACATCGCGGTGTCCACGCTGCCCGGGCAAATCGCATTCACGCAGACTTTAGCAGTGCGTAGCTCCTCGGCAAGGGCTCGCGTGAAGCCGACGACACCGTGTTTGGCGGCACAATAGGCGGCAAGGAGCGCGGTTCCTTCACGCCCAGCAATCGAGGAGATGTTGATCACCCGACCCATGGTCTGCTTGAGATCGCCGACGAAGGCCCGCGTCACGTAGAACGTGCCATCGAGGTTCACCGCCATGATACGCTTCCATTCGGCGTCTGTGATCGTTTCTGTGGGCTTGCGCAGCACGGCACCTGCGTTGTTCACGACGATCCGGACTTTCGGCATCGTCGCGCGCACAAGATCCGCCGCCTGATTCACCGCGTCGGGGTTCGTGACATCAACGACGATCGCTCGCGCCTTGCCGCGCGCCGCGACGATCTCGCTCGACACCATGCGCAGCGCGTTTTGATCGCGCGCCCACAATGCGACCTCGGCGCCGGCTTCAGCCATGCGCAACGCGATCGCGCGCCCGATACCGCGGCTCGCGCCGGTCACGACCGCCGTCGATCCCGAGAGGGGGCCGGTCACTTCTGTTTCTCCTTCTGACGCTTCGGAATCCCCGGAGGCGGATTGTCGAGCTTCTTCGCGGCCGCCGGCTCGTCATCGCCGAGCTGTTGCTGGCCTGCGAAGGCGGCCTCGTCGAGCGGCTGCGTGATGTCGTGATACGGATACGGGATCTCGCGCGTCTGACATTGGAACGAGACGGTGTTCTGGTCGTCCTTGATGTCGAACACGTAGACCGGGTCTCGCGTCTCGAGCGTGCCGTTCGTGCAGTCCTTGAGGTTCTGCCACCCGGTGCCTTCGATCTCTTTCCACACCCGCTCGAACTGCTCGGGCGAGATGCCGTGCGCGTCTTCGGTGCGCGTGCCGGCTTTGTCCGTCTTCCACCGCTTGATCCGCGGACCGACCTGCGCGCAGTCCAGCAGCACGCCGATCTCGTCGCCGCTGAGGTGCTTGGTCGCCATGTAGCTCGCCGACCGATCTCTGCACGCGAACTCGGCGCCTTCACGTGCGATCTGCGCCTTCTGACCGCCGCCACATCCGGCGAGCACCGCGAGCGCGATGGCGGCTCTCACTTGTAGTCCGCCGCGAGCGAAGCGCGAGTCGCTTCCGAACATTCGGTGCGGTGGCGGTAATTCGGATGATCGATCTCGACCGCGAGCTTGGTGCCGGGCGTGGTCAGGGCCGCGAGCGCTTCAGCCGACAGCGGGTACCGCGTGTACTGCACCGCCGAGATTTTCTCGTCGGTCGAGCGACCTGCCTCGAACGCGGCGCGAATGGCGTGCGGCCGGAGATGGGGCGAGCCAGCGGATGCTGGCGAGGCGGGGACGATGTGCAGGATCACGTGCTCGTCGAGGCCGACCAGCTCTTTCAGAGCCTTGATCGCGTCGGCATCCGGCGGAAGTGGGATGAACAGCGTCGCCGCGAGCGACGTCTCCGTCGGCATCAGCGCGTTGGCTTCTTCGATCTCGTGCTGGATCTGCTCGTCACGCGTCATGTTCTCGACGCGCAGGATCTCTTCGATCTGGAGCGTCAGCGTGTGCCGATTGTCGAACACGAGCTCCACGCGATCGCCGATCAGGATCCTCCGCGGCTCCTTCATGGCGATCACGCGATTGCGATAATCGTCGCGGATCTGCGCGTACCGGACAGGTCCCTTGATGTCCTGCCGGGTGATGGGACGTACCAGGCTCATGCCTGATTTGTACCATCTACGCGATGTTGCGGGACGAACGTCCCGCAGCCGCTACTTCGTATTGAGGGTGTCGAGACCCTTCTGGAAACGGCCGGCGTGTGAACGCTCGGCGCGCGCCAGGGTCTCGAACCATTCGGCGATCTCGGTGAAGCCCTCTTCGCGCGCGGTCTTCGCAAAGCCCGGGTACATCTGAGTGTACTCGTAGGTCTCGCCCGCGATCGACGCCTTGAGGTTCTTCTGCGAATCACCGATCGGCTCGCCCGTCGCCGGATCTCCTACGCGCTTCAGGTAGTCGAGGTGACCATGTGCATGGCCGGTCTCGCCTTCTGCGGTGTCGCGGAACAAGCCCGCGAGGTCCGGGTGCCCTTCGACATCGGCAACCTTGGCGAAGTAGAGGTAGCGGCGGTTCGCCTGCGACTCGCCGGCGAAGGCTTCTTTGAGGTTTGCGTGGGTCTTGGTGCCCTTGAGCTCAGCCATCGTAGACTCCTTTTTCGAGATGGCGTCGTACCATCACGGCGCGAGCGCAGCAACGGCTACGAGCATCCGGACCGGGATACACCGTGTCCTCCGCGGCTGTGACGCCCGGCCGTTCCGGCTCGAGTGGCCGAGCCCGTCCCCTCCGCCTCTTCGGTTCCCGCCGTCTCTAGCTCAGCGTGCCTGTGGCTCGAGATACGCGACCATCGCGTCGATCATCTCGTCCGCCATCGCACGTGCAGGGGCGCGTTGCCCGGGTGGGATCTCGTTGACGAAGATCGCAAATCCCAGCGGATGCCCGGAGTCGACGCCGACAAAACCTGCCAGCGTGATCACCTTGTCGAGCGTCCCTGTCTTGGCCCTCACGCGGCCGCGCGCTGGATGGCCTTGCCAGCGCTTGGCGAGCGTTCCATCGACGCCGCCGGTCGGCAGTGATGCGACCAGGTCGGGACCTACCCGATAATCGGCGTGCGCTGCGCGAAGCAGGGTCATCACCTGATGAGCCGAAACCTCGGTGGCACCGAAAAGCCCCGAGCCGTTGTCGGCACGATAGGTCCCCGCCGCGATCCCGATCTTCGCGAGATATGCACGCACGGCGGCAACTCCGTCCGCCCACGTCGCGGGTGCGGTCGCGAGGCGCGTCTCGGCTCCGAGCGTCTTGAGCACGACCTCGGCGACGTAGTTATCCGAGAGCTTGTTCATCTCGCGAACGACGAGCGCGAGCGGTGCGCTGTCGTGGGCCGCGACGAGCTTCGCCAGCGCCGGCACCGGCGCGATACCGATGCCGCGCTTCGCGATCTTGACGCCGCTCTCCGCGAGCGCCTTGCGAAACACCTCCGCGGCAAATCGCGCCGGCTCATCGATCCGCTTGCGCACCTCGTAGCTGCCGTCGATCGCGCGGATCTCCCCCGAGACTTCGAGCTCGAGGTGATCCTTCTTCGATTTGGCATCGACGCGGATCCGCGTGCGTCCGCTCGCAATCGTCCCGACCTGGGCCTTCGCGAGCTTCACGTAGTCGCCCGCGACGGGCTGCAGCGTCACCTTCGCGGCGCCGCCCGGTTCGGCCGTGACCACGACGGTGACCGCGCTCCTCGCGACGCCGAACCCGGCGACCGGCGCACGAAATCCCGCGCTCTCTTGCTTCTGCTCCGCGTAGTGCGGCGGCTCGACATCTCCGTCGAAGTACGTCGCGTCGACCACGAGCTGTCCTTGCACCTTGCGAACCCCGTGTGCCGCGACCTCCACCGCGAGCTCGTGAAGGTTCTCCGCCGACAGCGTCGGATCGCCGTGGCCGTGGACGTAGACGTTGCCTTTGACGACACCGGTCGCTTCGTCGAGATCGTCGACGTACACGGCGGTGCGCCAGCGAAATCCGCTGCCGAGCGTCGCGAGCGCCGCGACCGTGGTGAGGAGCTTTGTCGTCGACGCGAGGTTCATGCCTTGATCTGCGTCGTGTGCGTAGAGCTCGGTGCCGGTCGCGAGATCCGTCACGACGACGCCGATCTTCGCCTTCGCGAGCGTCGGCTTGCCTTTGATCGCGGCCGCGAGGTGATCGCGCAGCCAATCGCCGCGTTCCTTGCCACCTTTCGGTGCGACGAGCGCCTTCGCGCTACCGGCGGTCGCGTCCTCCTCGTCGGTATCATCCGATCCCGCAGCGGAGCCCGCGGACATGGAGAGAGGCGGGCTTGCCCCGCCCTGCGGACCGGAGATCGAGCGGGGCGAGCTTGCCCCGACCTGCGGCGAGGCCGTGCCGCTGCCACTGCCTTGCGAGTGCGCGCGGGGCGTGTCGATACTGAGCGCGAGCACGATCAGGACGAAGGCCGCCCGAGATGTCATCCCCACGCCAGAACGCTATCACGCTCGTGCTGTGCGGGCTCGTCGCGTGCAACGCGCGCACGCGCCGGACACCCGACGACACGCTCGTCATGGTGATCGAGACGAAGATGACGACGTCCGATCCGCGTTACGCGCTGACGAACTACGACGGCAAGCTCGCGAAGCTCGTCGCGCCGGGGCTGACCTCGGTCGACACACCGACCGCCGAAGCGCGCCTCGAGCTCGCGTCGAAGATCGATCGGATCGACGACGTCACGATGGAAGTCACGCTGCGCGATGACATCCGGTTCTCCGATGGCCAACCGGTGACCGCCGACGATGTCGTTCGCACGTATCAAACGGTGATGGCGGACGAGTGCAACAGCCTCTATCAAAGAGCCTTCCGCGAGCGATTCACTTCGATCGAGGCGCGCGGCGACAAGCAGATCCGGTTTCATCTCAAGGAACCACTCGGCACGTTCGTGACCGATGTCGATTTCGGCATCATCTCGTTTCACGGCGTGCCCGCCGGGCAGTGCAGTCCGCCGATCGTGCGCGGCGCGGGTCCCTATGTCGTCCGGTCGTTGACCTCGACCGGCGCGACGCTCGACGCGAATCCGTATTCTTGGACGCCGCCGAAGTTGCCGCATGTCGAGATCAAGTTCGTCAGCGATGCCTCCGCGCGGATCTTGATGCTCGTGGGCGGCTCGGCCGACCTCGTGCAGAACGCGGTTCGCGTGGACCTCGTCGAAGACGTGCTCAGGCGACCGCGCGTCCAGCTCCAATCGGGACCGAGCGTGCTCCTCACGTACATGATGCTCAACAACGAGGATCCGGCGCTGCGCGATGTGCGGGTTCGCCAAGCGATCGCGCTCGCGATCGATCGGCCGGCGATCATCGCCGCCAAGTTCGGCGGCCGCGCCGTGCTCGCGACCGGGCTCTTGCCACCCACGCATTGGGCCTACAACCCCGACGTCGCGCGGTGGGATCACGACCTCGCCCGCGCCAAACAGCTGCTCGACGAAGCCGGCCTGCGACCCGATCGAAACGGCGTTCGCCTTCACCTCGTCTACAAGACCAGCGCGGATGCGTTTCGCGTCGCGATCGCGCGCGTGCTGGTCGCGCAGCTCGCCCAGGTCGGCATCGATGTCGAGCTCCGGTCCTTCGAGTTCGCGACGTTCTTCGCGGACGTCAAGAAGGGCAATTACCAGCTCGCGACCATCCAGAGTCCCGAGATCACCGAGCCCGACTTTTATCTGTGGTTTTTTCTGTCGACCCGGATCCCCGATGCCAAGGACCCGGATGGTGGCAACCGTGCGCGCTACCGAAACCCCGAGATCGACCGCCTCACGTGGGCGGGCCGGCGCGAGGTCGACTTGACCAAGCGAAAGCCCTTCTATATGGAGGCCCAGCGGATCATCGCCCAGGACGTGCCGATCATCCCCCTATGGCACGAGGACAACGTGGTCCTATCCAACGTCGACGTCCAGGGTTACACGATCGTTCCCAACGCCCGGCTCATCGGGCTGGTCCAAGCGACCAAGACGCACTAGCCCCAGATGCGCCCCCTGTGGTAGTTACGGTGCCTCCTATGGCCGCCTTGGATCCCGCGTACGAAGAGCTGTTCCTCGGCATCGCCCACGCGCTGTTCGTCAATCGACTACACGTGCTGCGGTTGACCGAAGTTGTTCGCCTGGGCATCAAGCCCGATCCCCACGACCAGAACATGGAAGTGCCGCAGGAGATCGATCGCGAGCTGATCCAGCAGGCGTTCGCGTACGTCCAGCGTCACTTTCCGCAGGCGTTCTCCGGCAAGATCGAGTCGGCGAAGGCCCGCTGGATCCGGCTCGCGTAGTTTCGGTCGGTTGAACGATCTCGCGCGACCGGGCCACCGGCTGCGCCTCGTCCGGGCATGAAGACGCCTGTTATTCGCCGGTCTGTCGTGTCAGGCTCCACGGCGATGCGCCCCCGCAACGCGATCCTGCTTGCCGCGGTGCTGGTGTTCGTCGTGTCGAGCTGGGTCCCATTTGGGTCGACGGCACTGTACCCGCTGTCGCTGTTCACGACCTGGGTCCACGAGATGGGCCACGGCCTCACCGCGCTGATCCTCGGCGGCCAGTTCGACCATCTGATGATCTTCCGCGACGGCTCCGGCCTCGCGTATTGCGGCGCAGCGCCGGGCTGGCCGATGGCGCTCGTCTCGCTCGGCGGTCTGCTCGCACCGCCGATCCTCGGCACGGTGATCCTCGGCGTTGTCCACGGACCTCGTCGCGCGCGGATCTTCCTCGCGCTGCTCGCCGCCGCGCTCGTCGTCTCGATGCTGATCTTCGTGCGCTCGCCGGCCGGCCTGATCTCGATGCCGCTGGTCGCCGCGCTCCTCGCCTGGGCCGCCTGGAGAGGCTTCGCCGAAAAGCCGGAGCGCCGCGTGATCCTCGCGCAGGTGCTCGGCGTGATGCTCGCGGTCGATACGCTGACGCGGATGGTCTCGTACGTGTTCGAGAAGAAGGTCACCGTCGACGGCGTCGAGAGCACCTCGGACATCGGCTCGGTCGCCGAGAACCTCGGCGGTCACTATTACCTGTGGGGCATGCTCGTCACTGCGATCGCGGTCGGCCTGCTCGCGCTCGGTATGTGGTGGGCATGGGGCCGTCCGGCGAAGCAGCTCGCCCCCGCGAAGCGCTAGTCGCGACGGGCTGCGCGCGGCCGAGGATCTTGCTGAGGAGATCTTCTGGCACCGCCTGCTCGCCGGTCACGAACCGCGGCGTCGCTTCTCGATCTCGCCGAGCCGAGCAGCGAGCTCCTTCTCGAAGCCCGAGTCCGAAGGCTCGTAGAGCTTCGAACCGACGAGCTCGTCGGGGAGATAATCTTCGGGCACGTAGTGACCTGCGAAGTCGTGCGGATATTTGTAGCTCTCGCCGTGTCCGAGAGCGCGACTCGACGCATTCGAGCCAGGTCGCAGCTTCGCGGGCACCGGTAAGGCACCGCGCTCGAGCACGAGCTTGCGCGCGGCGCCGTAAGTCGTCAGGGCGCGGTTCGACTTCGGTGCGAGCGCGAGGTACGTCACGGCTTGCGTCATCGGCAACACGCCTTCCGGAAGCCCGACGAGCTCGACCGCTTGCACGGCCGCCGTCGCGATCACGAGCGCCTGCGGATCGGCATTGCCGACGTCCTCCGCTGCGAAGATCACCATGCGTCGCAACACGAAGCGAGGATCTTCGCCGGCCTCGAGCATCCGCGTCATCCAGTAAACGGCGGCGTCCGGATCCGAGCCGCGCATGCTCTTGATGAAGGCGCTGATCACGCCGTAGTGCTCGTCGCCGGCCTTGTCGTAGAGCAAGGTGCGGCCCTGCGCGGCTTCCGCGACATGCTCCGCGGTGATCGCGGCGGGTTCGTCGCCGGGAGATGCAGCGGAATCCCCGGAGGCGGGCGCCGCACGCCGCGCCAGATCTGCGGCGACCTCGAGGACGGAGTACAGCCGTCGAGCGTCACCGGCCGCGGCTGCGACGATCTGCGCGGTGACCTCGGGATCGATCGTGACGGTCATCGAGCCGAGGCCGCGTTCATGATCGGACACGGCACGCGCGACCAGGCGGCCGAGCTCGACATCCGCGAGCTGTTCGAGCCGCACGACCCGGCAACGCGAGAGCAACGCGGCCACGATCCCGAAGCTTGGATTCTCGGTCGTCGCGCCGATCAGCGTGACCGTGCCGGCCTCGACATGAGGGAGCAGCGCGTCTTGTTGCGTCTTCGAGAACCGATGGATCTCGTCGATGAACAGCAGCGTCCGTGCGCCGAACTGATCGCGGCGCTCACCTGCCTTCGCGATTGCCTCGCGAACCTCCTTGACGCCTGCTTCGACCGCCGACAAGCCGACGAGCTCGGCCTTCAGGATCTCGCCCAGCAAACGCGCGAGTGTCGTCTTGCCGCTGCCGGGTGGTCCCCACAGGATCAGCGACGGAATGGCGCGACCGGGCCCGAGGTTTGACAGGATGCGTCCCGGTGCGAGCAGATGGGCCTGACCGACGAGCTCCTCGAGCGTTCTCGGGCGCATCCGTTCGGCGAGCGGCTGCCCGACCTGACGTTTGCGAGCGTTCTGTGCGAACAGGTCCACGAGTGTGGATACCTCAAGTGCAGAGATCGTGCATGGTTACGCGCACGCTGCGCACGGTGTGGACAGAGAACCACGCTCCCAGCGTCTGGTGACGCCACACCCGGCAAGTGGGGCTACCAGCGTGCGGGAGCCGAGTGCGGTTTCGGGGCGTTACGGAGCACGTCCGCGTGGCACGCCCGATGCTTTACTTCGGAAGCATGCTGGTCGAAGCCGTCTACCAATATCGCACCCTGCTCGGGAAATGCGATCTCGGTCTCGGCCTCGACTGGGACGAGATGGAGCAGGTCTCCTCGATCGAGACGGAGTTCGCTCCGTCCGAGGATGATCGTCGTAAGCATGGACGCAAGTTCCGCCGCGAGATGACCAAGCTCGAGGCGATCGTCCGCGGCGATCAGATCAACGACCGCGTCGAGGTCATCGAGATGGGCCCGGGCGGCCTTGTCTGTCGCAAGGCGCCGTTCATCGCGCGCGGCGAGCAGATCGAGATCGTGATCGAAGATGGTGACCGCAGCTTTCGGTTCCGCTGCCGAGGTGTGTGGCTCAAGGACGACGGAGACGACTACAAGATCGGCCTCGCGTTCATCGGCATGCCGGTCTGCCTGCACAAGGTGCAGGTCAGCGCGCACCAGATCGACATGATCGACAAGATCGCCGCCGCGGCGTGACCCGTCGGCCGGTGTTGACGCGAGCGCGTCGGCTCGGTGTCTACGTGCAACTCTGGAGGTCGCAGCTGTTGACGCAGACGACCCCGCATTCGCCGCAGTTCGGTGACGTCTGGGTGTCGCAATACGTGGCCGGCGTAGCGCGCGGCATTTGATCGCATTCGCAGACGTACACGAACTGATTGGCATAACAGCGCGAGTCATTCCACACGCCGCTGACGTAGATCTGCACGCAGTCTTCCGAGCTCAGCGAGTTGTTGGGCTCGCCGACATCCCAGTTCGCGAAACTCATCGGAGCGCCGGTGACCCAGCGGAACGTGCCTTCCATGACGTGATCGGAGCTGCCGATCCAGGCGCTCGGCGCGGCCGCGAGCACGAGCTGATTGACGAGCCAGTTATTCTCGTTGCTGTCGTCGATCACGATCAGATGGCCGCCGTCGGACTCGCAGTCAGCCTCGGCATCGAGCCAGAGCTGGCCCGTTAGCATGACGCGATAGAGCGACGTCACGCCGGCGAACGAGGAGTACGCGGGACCGCAGACGGACGCCAAGGCATCCGACCGCGGCGCGTCGCTGGGAGCCGGCGCGTCGGCTTGCGGTGTGTCGAAGCCGATCCGGCCGCACCCCGCGAGCACGACCGCCGCGATGACCACGCGCATCGCGCGATCATAACTGCAGCGCGGCCGATAACCCACTTCCCGCGGTGCGGTTAGACGCGATTGAGGACGCGCGTGACGAGGTGCATCGTCCGCGGCGGCAGCGTCTCGCCGCGCCACGCGAGCGCGCGCGCGAGGACGAGAGCCTTGTCTGCGGTGCCGAGCTGCGGCCGCTCGACGAACAGGCGGCGGCCGACGTGCTCGATCTTGTCGAGGATCCGCATGCCGCCGTGCCACATCAGCGCGAGCTCCACGGCGAGATCGGCGCCGACGATGTCGACGAGAGGCCGCGCCCGCTCGAACAAGGCGCGCGTGCGGGCGACTTCGTAACGCACGAGGTTGCCGACCTGCGGCGTCTCGCGACGCGCCTCGATATCGGTCTCGTTGACGCCGAAATGGCGGAGATCTTCGAGCGGGAGATAGACCCGGCCGCGCACCCAATCCGCGGGCACGTCTTGGATCAGGCGTGCGAACGCGAGCGCCGTCGCGAGATCTTCGGCGTAGGCATGGAGCTCGGGCGCGCGATAGCCGCCGATATAGAGCAGCAAGCGACCGACGGGCTCCGCGGCTTGCCGCGTGTACGACTGCAGCTCGTCGAACGTCGAGTATCGGCGTCGCTCGAGATCGGTGCGAAAGCCGGAGAGCAACTCGCTGAACTCGGTGATCGGTAGCGAGAACTTGTCGACGGTGTCGGCGAGCGCGACGAACACGGGATGCGTTGCCGTGCCGCGATACGCCTCGTGGAGCTGCTCTTCCCAGCGATCGAGCTCGCGAGCGCGGCGGCCTTCGTACTGCTTCTCATCTGCGAAGTCATCGGCGACACGCGCGAACGCGAACAGCGCGAAGATGTGCTTGCGCAGCTGCGAGCGCGCGAACATCGAGGCGACCGGGTAGTTGTGATGGCGCGCGCGGCACAGCGCCTCGCAATAGCGGTAACAAGCCTCGAGCTCGAGGGTCGGCGGCAGCGGAACCGCGAGGGCGGGCGAGCGAACAACTCCGAGACGATGAATCACGGTGACTCCTTCAAGCGCGCGAGGACTTCGCGCGCGCGATCCGGTTTGACATCGCCGCAAGCGGACAGCTCCGCGGCGACTCGATCGACGAGCTCTCCCGTAGCACCGGCCGCACGTGCGACCCCGCGCGCATGGAGCTCCATGTGGCCGCGCTGGATGCCTTCGGTCGCAAGTGCGCGGAGTGCAGCGAGGTTCGTGGCGAGACCCGCCGAGGCCGCGATCGACGCGAGCCGTTCCGCGTGGTCGATGCCGGCGAGCTCGAGCGCGAGCCGCGCGCCGGGGTGCGAGTGCAGCGCGCCGCCGACGGTGCCGACCGCGAGCGGCATCACGAGCTCGCCTTCGAGATAGGTCTCGCGCTCGCGCCAGACCGCGAGTGGCCGATAGGCTCCGGTGCGAGCCGCGTAAGCATGCGCGCCGGCCTCGACCGCGCGCCAGTCCTGGCCGGTCGCGACGAGCACGGCATCGACGCCGTTCATGATGCCCTTGTTGTGAGTCGCCGCGCGATACGGGTCGAGCTCGGCAAACCGCGACGCCGATGCGATCGCGTGGCGGACGTCGGGCCCGAGGCCCTCGCCCGCGAGCGCGGCGTCTTCGATCCGGCAGCGCACCGTCACGGTGCGGCCATCGGTGAGGTTCGACAAGATCCGCAAGCCGGGTCGACCGCGCGCGATCCGCGCGACCCGATCCGCGAGCGCCTCGCACAGCGTGTTGACGAGGTTCGCCCCCATCGCATCGCGGCAATCGACGTGGAGATGGACGACGAGCATGCCGCCATCGGGACCGGGAGGCCGCGCGAGGATCCGCACCTCGAGCCCGATCGGACCGCCGCCGCGTTCGGCGAGCCGTGGGACGAGCACGCGCGCGTCTTCGAGCAGGCTCGCGGCGGCTTCACGCAGCGCGGTCGAGCCCGCATCGACATCGTCGACGTGCGTCACCTGGATCTGGCCGATCATCACCGGCGCGGCGACCTCGCTGAGGAAGCCGAGTGGGCGCGTCATCCGTGCCGCATTCGATGCCGCCGCGACGACCGACGGTTCTTCGACCGCCATCGGCACGAGTGCATCTTTGCCATCGATCGTGAAGTTGACGGCAATCGCGAACGGCAGCGCGTAGGTGCCGACCACGTTCTCGATCATCCCATCCGCGACCTCGACCGATAGCGCTCCCGGATCGATCGCCGCGAGTCGACTCTCGGGGAGACCCGAGGCTTCGAGCAAGCGGCGTCTCCGTTCGGCGATGCCGAGACGATAGAAGCCGGGGAGGCGGGACGACACGAGTGGGGGACCTTGGCGGTGCTCGTTTCTACTGCGCACCGGGGTGTAAGTCCACGCCGGTCTGGTCGACGGACAGCGCAAGTGGCTTGCAACCGGCCTCGATGAGTAAACGCGCGGCAGTGCTCGGGTCTTCCGTGGCCGGAATCACGCCGATCGCGACGTCTCCACCCCCTGCACCGGTCGTTTTGGCAGTTCCTCCGAGGCGCGCCAGGGCGGCCCGTGCGGCAACCACGCAGGGCGGCACCAGCGGGATGCCGCTCGCGGCGGCGAGCTGGTCGATTGCCGTCGCCGCCAGTTTGAGTGCAGACAGGAGGCCCTGCGCGGCGAGCTCGCGGCCGCGGAGCGCGCAGGCCTGGCACGCCGCCCGCGAGGCACTCGCGATCGCAGCGAGCGCCGCTTCGACGGGAGCCCGATCGGCCTTGCGAGCCGCCGCGATCTTCGCGACCAGCACCGGGGTATCGGCGGAGGTCCCGGTGAAAAATGATATCAACGTGAGGCGTTCCGGCCAGACTACGCGCTCGATGCCTGCGGTCGAATACGCGATCACGCCGCCGCGCACCGCCGCCGCGACATCGGCTCCGGATCCCTTCGCGCCGCGCGGGCCCTGGGCGCGTGCATGGGCGGCGCTCGCGATCTCGAAGACCTCGTCGTGATCGGCGCTACCGATCGCGAGTGCGGTCGCGGCGACCGTCACGGCCGCGCTCGATCCGAGGCCGAGCTTGAGCGTGCCGTCGAAGAACTGCGTGCTGTCGACGGCGATCTCCATCGCCGCGGCGACCGCCGGATCCTGTGCGCCACGGCGAGCGGCGATCTCGTCGGCGACCGCGACGAGGAAGGGCGAGGTCCCACGCGGCCGCGAGTGGGGGCGATCCGGGCGCCGCGCGATCGCTCGGCGATCGACCGCGATCACGAGTGCAGGCGCGCCCTCGAGCACCGCGTACTCGCCCGTGAGGATCAGCTTGCCCGGCGCGCTCGCGATCATCCACGCTCCACGACGTACGCAGGCCCACCGGGCTCGCTGATCGTCGTCGCGGTGACGCCCTCGACCGCCGATAGCGCGCGGGCGACGTGATCGGCGTCTTCGATCGTCGTGAGGACCTTCACGTGCGGGCCGGCGTCCATCGTCGCCCACGCAGCGCGGCCGTTGTCGCGCAACATGCGCACCGCTGCGAGCAGCGCGAGCGTCGCGGGCCGCCAGTAGATGATCGACGGCCGCGACGCGATCGCGGCCGCGTGCATCGCGAGCGCGTTCGCTTCCGCGAGCTCACCGAGTGCGGCGAGATCGCGCGTCGCGAGGGCGGCTTCGGCGGTCGCGAGATCTTTCGGTACGAGATCGAGCCATGCTTGATAGAGCGGCGAGGTCGCGGCGCAATGCTCCATCGCGTCGCGCGAACCGTGGGTCTTCGGGACGCCACCACCGACGATCGCGATCACCATGCGCACGCGATCGAGCAGGCTCGACGTCACCGGCTCGGCGTACGCGGCTTCGTCGTGATCGCCGGCGTGCATCCGGACGAAGCCGCCGAAGATCGAGCGAGCCGCGGAGCCCGAGCCGCGACGCGCGAGCAGCGACAGCTCGCGTGGTGCGAGCTCGAGACCGGCTGCACGGGCACCGGCGACGGCGAGCGCGGCGAACCCCGAGGCCGACGATGCCAGGCCCGACGCGGTCGGGAACCGATTCGCACTCGACACGCGCGCACGCGTCGTGATGCCGGCACGGTCGCGGACGAGATCGAGAAACTTCGTGACGCGCCCGAGGGCTGCACCTGCTGCGGGGCCACCGTCGAGCTCGACGAGATCGGCGCCGAGCCTTTGATCGAAAGCGACGGTCGTCTCGGTGACGAGCGCCGCGAGGGCGAGCGACAGGCTGCCCGCCGCCGGCAGGTTGAGCGCCGCGTCGCGCTTGCCCCAGTACTTGACGAGCGCGATGTTCGCGCAAGCGCGGACCGTGAAGCTCGTCCCCATCAGAGCGCCTCCGCCCGAGTGGTCGGCCGAGCCACCTGGATGACCGTTCCTCGCGTCTGATTGGCTTCGCGCAGTTCGCGCGGACAAGCTGCGGAAGTAAAACGCGTCCCCATTGCTAGGCACGCGCTCCGACGGTCGCGACGAAGCTCGTGACGCCGGCTTTCTTCCATGCAGCCGCGATCTCCGCCTCGCGCTCGCGCGGTGCGATCGCGATCACCGCGCCACCACCGCCGGCGCCGGTCAGCTTGCTGCCGTACGCGCCGAGCTTGCGGGCGATCTCGCAGAGACCGTCGAGGAGGGGTGTCGAGACACCGAGCTCGCCGAGCAGCGCGTGGGCGCGATTCATCGCGGTGCCGAGGCCTGCGAGATTGCCGGCGAGCAGTGCGTTCGTGCCGGTATCGCTGAGCGCGCCGAGCTCGTGCAGGCGCGCGTCGGCAGAAGCGCCGGCGGTCGCTTGCGAGACGCGCTCGATCATCGCGGCGGTCGACCGAGGTGCGCCGCTCGGGCCGACGATCACGCGGAGCGGGGCGGGTTGGATCGTGCGCAGGCCGCTGCTCTTGCGGAACACGCCGATGCCGCCGGCGATCGCGAGTGCGACATCGACGCCGCTCGGATTGCCATGAATCACGCGCTCGCTCGCGGTCGCCGCGGCCGTGACGCTCGCCGCCGTGACCGGCTGCTTGCTGTATTCGAGCAGCGCCCGAGAGATCGCGACCGCGAAGGCGGCAGAGGCTCCGAGCCCGGCGCCGGGGGGAATCTGCGCGTCGCCGACGAGCGTCAGCGACGGCCTGCCGAGCCCGATCGCATCGGCGATCGCGCACAAGCCGCGGGCGAATGCGTGATCGTCCTCGGCCTTAACACGCAGATTCCACGAGGGCACGTCGACGCGCATCGATCCACCGGCGGGCGTTGGCACCGCATCGATCCGGACGCCGCGATCGAGTGCCGCCGCGAGCGCGGGATAGCCGTAGACGACCGCGTGCTCGCCGAGCAGGATGATCTTGCCGAGTCCGATCGAGCTCATAGAGATAGAGATAGAGGATATTTGACGCCGAGATCCTCGAGAAAGGCACGCAGCGGCGCGCCGAGATGTTTGGGAGCACGCGCGAGGTCCGCCGAGGACCGGCAGCCGGTGAGGAGGCACACCGCGCGAATCGATCGTGTCACGCGGTCGATCATCTCACGCACGGCGTCGCTGCCGCCCGCACGCTGGGCACGAAGCATCGGCGCGGCCATGCCACCCGCGCGCGCACCGAGGGCGAGAGCTCGCGCGATGTCGTAGCCGCTGCGCAAGCCTCCGGAGGCGATAGTGACCAGACCGGCATCGACGCACGTCGCGACGGAGACCGCGGTCGGCAATCCCCAGTCCCACAGCTCTGCTCCGAGCATGGCGGAATCGCTCCCGGCCTCTGCGCGCACGGCCTCGACGGCGACCCAGCTCGTCCCGCCGGCTCCGGACACATCGACCGTGTGAACACCGGCGCCGATCAGCGCGCGCGCGGTCTGCGGCGAGATCCCGCAACCGGTCTCCTTGACGATCACCGGGATCGGCGACGCATCGACGAGCTTGCCGATCGCGGCGACCAGGCCGCGGAAATCGCGGTCGCCACGCTCCTGGATCAGCTCCTGTGCGGCATTGAGATGGATCGCGATCGCATCCGCTCCGATCCGCTTGGCGAGCTCGATCACGCGCGCCGGCCCCATCGCGAGCGCCTGCACCGCACCGAGATTGCCGAACAGCACGACCTCGGGCGCGACATCGCGGACCTGATAGCTCGCCGCGAGCTCAGGGTGCTCGTCCATGGCGCGCTGCGAGCCGAGCCCGAGCGCGACGCCCGCCGCCTGCGCCGCGCGCGCGAGATCGCGATTGACGTTGGCCGCCTCGGCCGTCCCGCCGGTCATGCCGGTGATCACGAGCGGCGCGGCGAGCCGCTTGCCCGCGAGCTCGACCGCGAGATCGATCTCGGCGAGAGCAAGCTCGGGAAGCGCTTGATGGACGAGGTGCACTTCGTCGAGGAGCGTGCCACGCGAGGACTCGGCGCGCCCCGAGGCCGCGACCTCGAGATGGTCGGCCTTGCGCCGCGCGATCACCGGCTCCGTTGGATCCGCCACGCAGTGGTTTTACGCCATTTGATCCGGAGCTGACAGCGTCACGTTGGCTTTGCGGCCGTGGCCTCAGCGCTGGGACCCGGATCAGAGTGGCGTCGGAGATCGGACAAACCGCCAGTACCCGGCTAACCGTAGATGATGTAGAGCACGGTCGCGGCGGCCGCGGCGAGATCGACGAGGAACCACGGGTCACGCAGCATCGCCTCGGTCGGCGGATCGTCCTTCGGGTACCACAGCGCGAGCATCAGGTAGCGAACGATGCCGAGCGCGACGAACGGCGAGCTGAACATCAGCCGATCGGTGTGAAATACCCGGACCGTATGAGCGGCCTGGGTGTAGCCGACATACGCGACGCAGGTCGCGACGCCGAGCGCGAGCATCGCCGTGCGGACGACCGGGATCCGATAGCCGGCGAGGGCGGCGCGCGTCGTCCGAGCTTCCCCGGTGCGATGTGCCCACGCGAGCTCGTGTGCCCGCTTACCGAGGCCGAGGAACGTCGCGAGCAGCGCGGTGCACAGCAGCAGCCAACGCGAAGCGGGGACGGAGATCGCCGCCGCGCCGGCGAGCACACGGAGCAGAAACCCAGCCGCGATCAGCGCGACATCGAGAAACGCGACCTGCTTGAGCTTGACGCTGTAGGCGACATTTTGCGCGAGATAGCACGCGGCGTAGATCCCACACGCGGACGACAGCGCGAGGCAACCGGCAAGTGCGACGGTCGCGAGGATCCCCGACCAGATCAACGCGGTGCGCTCCGCCAGCTGCCCGGCCGCGATCGGACGGCGGCGCTTGGTCGGATGCACGCGGTCGCTTTCGACATCGCGCACGTCGTTGAACAGATAGACCGCACCCGAGAGCATGCAGAACGCGAGCACCGCGAGTGCGGCGCGCACCAGGTACTCGGCGTCCGTCAAGTGCCGCGCGAACACCAGCGGCACTGCGACGAACACGTTCTTGACCCACTGCTGCGGGCGCAGCGATCGGATCAAAGCAGATGCGGCGCTCATTTCACTGTGGATTCGAGTCGGCCCAGCTCGAGACTTTTTCTTTCACGCATTCGTCGACGCCGGACTCGGGTGGGCTGATCTTGCAGTTCGACACGTTGATGAACAGCTCGCGGCAGGTGTCTTTGTCGGTCGCGGTGTCGCAGTCGGCGATCTTCTTGACGATCGGCGCTCCGGCTTTGTCTTTGATCGGCGTGCCGTCGCCGGCGACGAGCGCGATCTCGGTGACGAGCACGATCTGCGTGCTCGGATCATCTCCGGCGTTGACGTTCGAGACGACCCACGCGGCGATCGCCTTGTGAGCGCACACCGCCTCGTCGGGCTTGCCTTTGCAGCCTTTGACGTCGAAGAACAGCTTCTGACAGCCGCCCTTCGCGATCTCGTCCTTGATGCTTTCGCAGTCGGCGATGTGCTTGACCATCTGCTTGCCGGCCTTGTCGGTGAGCGGCGCTCCGGCCGCGTCGACGAGCGTCACGTCGCGGACCACGGTCAGCTCCTCGACCGCGGTGTGCACCATGTTCGTTAGCTGGGAGACCGGACCCGTGCGCTCCGCGTCGGGAACGACGGTCAGCGACGGGATATACGTGATCGTCAGCAGCGCGACGATCATCGTCACGAGGAACGGAATCGTCGCCCACATCACCTCGGTGATCGGCCGCTGGAACTTGACGCTCGTGATGAACAGGTTGAGACCGACCGGCGGATGCAGGTATCCGACCTCGAGATTGAGCAGGAAGATCACGCCGAGGTGGTACGGGTCGATCCCGTACGCCTTCGCGATCGGCGCCACGAGCGGCAACACGACGACGATCGCCGAGAAGATGTCCATCACGGTGCCGACGATCAGCAGGATCACGTTGATCGCGAGCAGGAACACGATCTTCGATTCGACGTGCGCCTGCGTCCACGCGACGAGCTTGCGCGGCACCTCGGCGGTGACCATGTAGTTGGTCAGCGCGGTCGAGGCGAAGATGATGATGAAGATCGCGCCGACCATCGCCATGGCTTCGCGCGTGGTCGTCCACAGGATCTTCGGATCGAGCGGCTTGCCCCACGATGGGCCCATCGCGGCGAAGCCGCGTGCGGCGAACACCTCGAGGAACACCGTATAGACCACCGTCAGTGCGGCGATCTCGGGCAACCCGAAACCGATCGCGAGGCCGATGATCACGCCGAACGGAATGAACAGCTCGGGGAGCGCGAGGAAGAAGCTCTTGACGAGCTCGTTGATCGAGAACCGCTGCCGCGGCAGCTTCTTCACGATCGCGACGGTCACCGCGACCGCGGACAGCATGCCGACGAGCACCATGCCCGGGACGATGCCGGCGAACAGGAACCGCCGCGTATCCCAGATCTCGGGTTCGAGGTTCGTGAGGCCGTAGACGGTGCCGTAGATGAACAGCGGTAGGGCAGGTGGGAACAACAGGCCAACCGAGCCGGTGCCGGCGATCAGGCCCATCGAGAACCGCTCGGGATAGCCCGCGCGCACGAGCGCCGGCATCAGCACGCCGCCCAGCGCGATGATCGTGACGCCGGAGGCGCCGGTGAACACGGTGAACAGCGCGCACGTGCCGATCGTGACGATCGCGAGGCCGCCCGGAATCCAGCCGAGGAGTGCGTTCGCGAACCGCACGAGGCGATCAGCGGTGCCCGCTTCGGCGAGCAGATAGCCCGCGTAGATGAACAGCGGGATCGTCGACATCACCTGAACTTGATCGCCCAGGCCGACGTTCAAGATGTGCTCGATCATGCCGTCGAACTCGGCGTCGAACCCACGCTGTCCGGTGAGGCTCAGCGCACCGAGCGCGGCTGCACCGAGCATGATCGTGAACAGCGGCGCACCACTGACGAACGCGAGCGCGAGCAGCGCGACCGGAATGCTCACGAAGTACGCGAGCATGCCGATGAACAGCGCGAGCACGCCCCAGCCGATCGGCAGGCTCTTGCGGACGCGAAGGATGTTGCTCATGACTAGTGCCCCGACCTTTGCTTCTCGGGCGGCAGCTTGCCGCGCACGAGGTACTCGACGTCGATCAAGATGTGGAGCAGCGAATGGAACGCGATCAGCGCGGCCCCAAGCGGCAAGATCGTGACGATGTCGCGATCGCTGATGTGCCAGCCGAGCCCCGGAAGCGTCAGGCTCTCGCCGCTGCTGCCGATCGTCTCGCGCTGGTGCATGCCCGCCGTGTAGAGCAAGTAGGCGATGTAGACCGTGAACAGCTTGAGCGCGATGCCGAGCATGAGGCGGCCGCGCGGCGTGAGCCGGCGCGAGATCAGATCCATCGCCAAATGCCGCTGTTGATGCGTCGCGAAGACCGCGCCGAGCATCGCGATCGAGAACGTCCCGCCGCGAACCACGGCGAACCACCATCGCCCGAGCTGGTCGTGCAGGACCTTGTCGGAGATCGCTGCGCTGGCCGCGGTGAGCACGACTGTGGCGAGCAACGCGAACAGCACCGCTTGCTCGGCCGCGCCGAACCCATGATCGACCTTGCGAACGAGCTGCGCGAGCGCGCCGTCGTCGGGAAACCGCGCCGGTTCGATCGCGATGTTGAGGTTGCTCTCGCGTGCCGGCGGCTCCACGGGGAGCGCGTCGTGCTTGCGCGTCGGTGGGACCTCGACGGCCGCGATCGGCGCCGCATCATCCCGTTTCTCGGACCCATCCACAGGCTCGGTCACGCACGGATGGTAGGCGTCAGATCGCCCCGCTATCAATCGAACGCAGCTCAAAACGCCGAAAACGAAAACGGCGGCCGCCGATTGCAGCCGCCGCTTTGCCGCCCAGGAACTTGCTACTTCTTCGCGGGCGCCGCTGCCGGCGCGGCCGGAGCGGGAGCCGCCGCCGGTGCTGCATCCGCCGGCTTGTGCTTCGCGCGGTACTCGTCACGGTACTTGAGCACCATGTCGAGCTCTTCCTTCGAGTAGATCTTGCCGATCAGGTCTTTCCAGATGTCCTGCGATTGCGTCGTGAAGTCCGAGACCATCGCGGGTGGGGTCTGGATGACCGTGATGCCCTTGCGCTGCATCGTGCCCTTGGCGTCGTCGTTCGCCTTGCGAATGACCTTGCGGAGCTTCTTCGCGCTCGCCTTGCCGATCTCTTCGATCGACTTTTGGTCTTCGGCCGAGAGCTTCTTGAGGCTCTCGAGCGAAACGACCGTCGCGCCGATCGCGAACGACATCGGCATCGACGTCATGTACTTGATCTTCGAGTACCACTGGAGCGCGACGGCCGCGACGGGCGAGCCGTAGCACGCGTCGATCTTTCCAGAGGTCAGGCCGGCATCGACCTCCGGGACGCCGAGCGGAACGCCGTTGAGCGACAGCTTCTTGAACATCGCACCGACGAGCTGGTCGTCGCCCCACTGCCACAGCTTGAGACCCTTGAGGTCCTTCAGCGACTCGACCTTCGACTTCGACAGGAAGTAGATCCAGCCGACCTCGCCGCGATCGTTGAGCTTGAAGCCCTTCTTCTCGAACTTCTTCTGGAAGTAGGGCCACATCTTGTCGGCGACGTAGTCCATCTCCTCGGCCGTGCTGAACATCATCGGCAGCTCGAGCACGCGAATCGATTCGTCGATCATCGCGAGGCCGATCGAGGTGACGGCCGCGCCGTCGAGCTGGCCGAGCTTGATCTTGCGGACGAAGTCGCGCTCGTCGCCTTGCTGGCCACCCTCGAAGTACTTGAGCGTGACGCGGCTGCTCGTCTTGGTCGCGATCTCGCCCTGCGCCTTGTTGAGGACTTCCATCCACGGGCTACCGGATGGTGCGAGCGTCGCGAGCCGCAGCTCGACGGGGTCGGCGTGGGCGGGCCTCCCGAAGGGGAGATAGACCGCGAGCGCGGTGACGGCACCTAGTAGCAACTTGGACATGGTCATGTGGGAAGATCTCCTTGAGGTAAGACGGCAGCCAGCGGGGCTTATTCAGCAGACCGATTACTGAAATAGATCCTTCTCGTGCGACAGGTAGCGGCGCGCCCGGCGGTGAGCAACCTCGTTCGCGAGGCGTTGCTCCGGCCAGACTGCGGGATCGCTCGCGAGGACCTTGGCGAGCCCGTCATGAAACACCTTGCGATCGTTGGTCTGGAGGCCCACGCGATAGGCCTTCAAGACCTGCGCGAGCTGCATGCGGTCGCCGGTGATCTTGAATGCGGCGTCGAAGTGTTCCGCCGCGTGCTCGGGATCGCCGCCGAACGCTTTGCCCTGACCGCTGAGGATCATGCCGAACGCGATGTGCGGCAGCGCGAGGTGGACGAGGCACGCGGAACGCTCATTGCGCGCGTCCCGGTCAGATTCAGATGGGCACACCTTGGTGACGTCGGGCATCGTGCCGTGCTGGACGGTCCCGAGGCTCGTGTCGATACAAGCGGTCGTGGTGGTCGGCGTACACGCGGGCAAGCCCGTATCGATCTCGATCACGCGGCTGACGATCAGCTTCACCGTCGAGAGAAACGAGATCATGTCGACGTTCGTCAGGTTGTGATTGATGATGCCGCCGAGCGCGAGGCCCGTCCACATCAGCTCGGCGCGATGCTTGATCGTCGTGTTGAGGATGCGCCGTGCGGCCACGGCGGCGGTACCGCGGAGATCGGCGACGACGAGGTTCTTGATGGTGTCGTAGACCGCGGGCGAGACGACCTTCTTAGAGGCCAGCTCGTCCTTCGTGGCATAAGGACGACCCGCGAGGATCGTCGTCGCGAGCGCGGCGCCGACGCCCGGCACCGCGGCGAGCTGCGGTTCGCTGGCGTTGTTGAGGTCGACGAGCGTGGTCTTCGGCGGCCCGAGGACATCCGCTTCCCAATCCGCGCCGAGGTCCATCAGCGCGTAGTTCATGCAGCGCGTGAACATCTTGGTCGCGCGGGCGTTGTGGTACTCGGCGTCGTCTAGCTTCTTCGCGAACTTCGCGACCTCCCACTCATCTTCGACGAAGGCGGTCGCGTACTGGCAGTAGCCCTCGGTGAGAATCGCGCGGAGCTTCGGATTATCGTCGGCGATGTAGAAGCCCTCGATCGTCTTGAGCGCGCCGGGAACCGCACGCGACGCGAGCTCGTAATCCGACTCTTGCTGGAGCGATGGTTGGGCGAGCGAGAGAATGTTCGCCGTCGTCTTGGCGGCCGTGTGCTGGATCGGCGGTCTTTCACCACAGCCCGCCAGCGCGATCACGAGACAACCGAGCCGGAAATGTGAGCGACGCATGTGCAAGTCCCCTTCGATGGTCCACGGCTGGAAGCCGCAGCTCCGGCACGCTAAGTCAGCGAAAGCCGAGAGTCAATCCGCCCCGGCAGCTGCGCATCAACGAGGTCGCGAGGCGAGGTCTTGAGTGTTAGTGTGCGGATGCAATGAGGGTCAGGGCGAATACTCTCGGTGACAGCATGGGATGACCAACTAGCCAATGGGCACACTCAGGCTAGCTACCGTCGCGGTCCTCGCGATCACCGGGTGCGACGCGGGACGCGAGACCCATCATCGCGGCCGCGATCCGGGAGCGCTCGTCGTCGCGCAGGCCGCGGACGTGATCTCCCTCGACCCGGTGCGCGTCACCGATAGCGAGTCGATCGAGGTCGGCGAACTGTTGTTCGAGGGCCTCGTCGGCTGGAAGCCGGGGACGACCGACATCGAGCCGCGCCTCGCGACCTCGTGGGAGGTTTCGAACGACGGCCGGACCTGGACGTTTCACCTCCGCGACAACGTCCAGTTTCACGATCAGACGCCGCTGGTCGCGAGCGCGGTCGTCTATTCGTTCGAGAGATTGCTCGATCCGAAACATCCGCACTATCTCAAGAACGCGAGCTACTGGCGGACGCTGCTCAAAGACGTGCAGCGCGTGATCGCCGTCGATCAGTTGACCGTCGAGATCCACACGGCGCGCGCGTACGCACCCCTGCTCGGCGATCTCGCGATGTACCCGATGGTGTCGCCCGAGGCGGTCAACAGGTGGGGCGCCGCGTTCGCGGATCATCCGGTCGGCACCGGTCCGTTCGCGTTCGAGCAATGGAACAAGGGCGAGCAGGTCGTCGTCCACCGCTGGGCCGGTTACTGGGGCCCGGCGCCCGCGCTCGATCGGATCGTGTTCCAGGTGGTCGTCGACGCACGCCAGCGGCTGATCGATCTCGAGTCGGGGTCGGTCGACCTCGCGACCGCGATCCTTCCAGACGAGCAGCCGTTCGTCGAGCTCCATCCCGATCTCGTGCTGCACCACACGTCGGGCAATGACGTCAGCTATCTCGCGTTCAACACGCAACATCCGCCGTTCGATGACGTGCGGGTCAGGCGCGCCGCGAACTTCGCGATCAACAAGGAGCCGATCGTCAAGCTCGGCTACCAGGGTCGCGCCGTCCCGGCAGATGGCCCGCTGCCGACGACACAATGGGGCTATCACGAGCCCGCGCTGCGCTACGGGTACGATCCGGCGGCGGCGCGCCGGCTCCTTGCCGAGGTCGTCGCGGACGGCAAGCTCGATCTGAATCGCGTCTACAAGCTCTACGCGCCGTCGACACCGCGGCCGTATCTGCCGCAGCCCGAACGCGTCGCGGGATTTCTCAAGGCGGCGCTCGAACAGATCGGTCTTCACACGGAGCTGGTCACGCAGCCGTACGCGATGCACCGAGCGTCGGTCCAAGCCGGAGAGCACGACCTGTGCGTGTTCGGTTGGATCGGCGATACCGGTGATCCGGATAACTTCCTGTACGTGCTGTTCGATTCGGATAACGCGACCGTCGGGACGGCGCAGAACGTCGCGTTCTACAAAGACGCGGGCGTGGACAAGCTGCTGATCGAGGCGCAAGGCGCGACCGACGTCGCCACGCGCAGCGCGCTCTACGCGACCGTTCAAGATCAGATCGCGGCCGATGCGCCGTGGATTCCGCTCGCCCACTCGGAGCTCGTCGTCGCAGGGCGCGCGTTGCTCGAGGGCGTCGTGCTCACGCCGACCGGGCACCCGGTGTATTCGCTGATCCGCCACGCGGAGTCGCCGAAGCGATGACGGACGAGCGTACCCCCACGCCGGGCCGTGGCACCGGATCGATTCGCCGGATCACGAGCAGCATGTTTCGGCTCCCACCGCGCCCCGTGACCCCGCAGGCACCGCCACCGCCGCTCCGGCTGAAGCTGCGCCCGAAGCTCGTCGTCGCGATGGTGTTCGCCGCGCTCGTGCCCGTCGTGATCGTGGCTTCGATCGCAACGGGCGTGATCCTGTCGAGCCTCGAGGCGGGCCTTCGCGAAGACGCCGATCGTCAGCTCACCGTCGGCCTCAACTTGATCTTGCGACAGGTCGAGCGGCTCGGCGATGAAGCGGTCCAGCTCTCGGAGAGCAGCGACCTCGCCGTCGCGATCGACGGTACGCAGTCGACGCTCGAGAGCTGGCTCTCCCGCGAAGGCGTGCACGTTCCATCATCGCGGCTGCAGCTCCTCGACGCGAATGGCGCGCTCGTGTTCGATCGGGTGATCGGTGGTGCCGAGAAACGGTTCGCGGACGTCGGTGTCGCGGCGAATGATCAGACGGTGCTCGCCGGCGTGTCGTGGAGTCGCGGCGTGTCACTCGCGGCCGTCGGCGAACGCGTGATCGTGCGGGCGTACTCGCCGATCGTCGACGCGCGGCTCGCGTTACGCGGCGTGCTCGTGCTGTCGATGCCGCTCGACGGCGACTTCGCCGACGGCATCAAAGGCGCGCTGTCTGCCGACGTGCTGATCGGCGATCTCGAAGGCAAGCTCGCGGTGACGTTTCGATCGCAGCTCGGCCGGCGCGCCGAGCCGGTGCAGCTCGACAAGCAAGACCGCGCGACCGCGCTGCACCGGCGCGTGCTCCGCAGCATCGACGTCCCGACCGGCAATTACGCGCTCGCCGCGACCGCGATCCTCGATCGCAAGGACCATCCGGTCGGCATCGTCGCCGTCGCGGTCGATCGCGGACCGCTCGCGGCGACCAAGGCGCTCGCGATCCGTTCGCTGGTGATCGGCGGGCTCGGCGCGGTCGGCTTCGCGTTCGTGCTCGCCTTGTTCTGGTCGCGGCGTCTCGGCGCGCCGATCGCGGAGCTCCATCGCGGTGCGATCGCGGTGTCGCGCGGCGATCTCGATCATCGAATCGACATTCCCGGCGGCGACGAGCTGACGGATCTGGCGGCCGCTTTCAATCAGATGACGTCGACGCTCAAGGACAACCAGGGCCGGCTCGCCGCACGCATGCGCGAGATCGTCGCGCTCCACGATGCCGGACGCGCGGTGTCCTCCGTGATCGATCTCGATCAGGTGTCGCGCAAGATCGTGGACGCGGTCGCACGAACCTTCGACGTCCAGCTCGTCGCGTTGTGGCTCGTCGAGGGCAACGCCGGGCTCCGTGCATCGGCGGCGCGCGCGCGGCGGCCCGAAGTGTCGAGCGCGCTCGCGATGGAGGAGGGCCTCGCTGCTGCAACGGCCCTCACGTCGATCGCAGATCAGGTCCGCGTCGATCGCACACCGCTCCGGCTCGTCTCCGCCGGGAAGGATCCCAAGCATGGCGCGGCGGCACGGCAGGCCGAAACGCGCGGTCCGTTTGTCGCGCTGCCGCTCGATCGCAAGAACCGCGTCGTCGGCGTGCTCGCGGTGGTTCGCGCCGAAGACGCGCGCGAATTCTCCGATGCGGATCTGAACCTCCTGACGACGTTCGCCGATCAAGCGGGCGCCGCCGTCGAGAACGCCGTGCTCTATCAAGAGGTGCGCGGTGCGAGCGAAGAGCTCGAGAAGAAGGTCCGGCTTCGCACCGCCGAACTGACCGCGATCAACTCCGAGCTCGGGCGCGCGCTCGCGGATCTGCGCGAGACCCAGGCGCAGCTCGTGCTGTCCGAGCGGATGGCCGGCCTCGGCATCTTGGTCGCCGGTGTCGCGCACGAGATCAACTCGCCTTCGGCGGCGATCCGCGGCTCGATCGATGGCCTTGCTGCCGCGCTCGTTCGAGTCGCGCGCCACGGCGTCGAGCTCGCGCAGCGCGCCCCGGCGGCCGCGCACGCAGTCAGTGAATTTCTGGAGACCACGGCGCCGCAGCTCGCGGAACGGCCGCTGCCGACCGGCGTGACCGTCCGCAAGACCGCACGCGAGCTCGCGACCGTGCTCGACGGTTATCCCGATCCGCTGACGCTCGCCGCCGAGCTCGCCGATGCAGGCGCGACGCTCGGAGATGCACAGCGGTTCGTCGCTGCGATCGGCTCCGACCGCGCGCTCGCCGCCCCTGTGATCGCGGCCCTCACAGACCACGTCTACTTGCACCGCACCGCCTCGACGGTCCGCCATGCGGTCGGTCAGATCCAGCGCATCGTCGGCGCGCTCAAGAGCTATTCGCACCTCGACCAGCAGGCGATCCGCACGGATGCGGATCTGCACGAGGGGCTCGAGACCACGCTCGTGCTATTGCATCACGCGCTGCGTGATATCGTCGTCGAACGACGCTACGGCGCGCTGCCCCGTGTTCCGATCTACGTCGACGAGCTCAACCAGGTGTGGACGAATCTGATCTCCAATGCTCAGCAGGCGCTCGCCGGCAAAGGCATGATCGCGATCGAAACCGCGGTCGAAGGGCAGGAGGTCGTCGTGCGCGTGATCGATGACGGGCCGGGTGTTCCGGAGGACGTCTTGCCACGGATCTTCGAGCCGTTCTTCACGACCAAGCCCAAAGGCGAGGGCACGGGGCTCGGGCTCGGCATCGCGCGGCAGATCGTCGCGAAGCACGGCGGCCAGATGAGGTGCACCTCGGTGCCAGGTCGCACGTGTTTTGAAGTGCGCTTGCCGCACGTCCCCATCGCGCTGACACCCGCCGGACCCGGCGGACCCGGCGGACCCGAGGTGACGTGAGCCACCGCAAGGAGGTCATCGTCTGCATCGACGACGAGGAGGGCGTGCTACGCGTGCTGCGCGCCCAGCTGGGTGCGCGGTTCGGGCACGAGTGTCAGATCCTGTCCGCGCGGTCGGGTGACGAGGCGGTCGCCCTGTTCGACGAGCTGTCGCGAGAAGGCGAATCGATCGCGGTCGTGATCGCCGATCAGATCATGCCCGGCATGAAGGGGGTCGAGCTCCTCGAGATCGTCGATCGGCGCTTCCCATCGACGACGAAGATCCTGCTGACCGGCCAGGCCGGTCTCGACGCGGTGATCGAGGCGATCAACCGCGCGCACCTCAATCAATACATCGGCAAGCCGTGGGACGAGACCGCGCTCTTGCTCGGCGTCGAAAATCTCCTGCGCCAGTATCGGCTGACTCACGAGAATCAGCAGCTGATCGCTTCGCTGTCGGCAAAGAATCAGGCGCTGCTCGAAATGAACCGCGAGCTCGAAGCGAAGATCCACGAGCGCACGCACGAGCTCGCCGAGGCCAACACGCGGCTCGCACAACTCGCGGTCACCGACGGGCTCACCGGTCTGTACAACCATCGCCATTTTCACGAGCGCCTGACGCTCGAGGTCGAGCGCAGCCAGCGCAGCGGCTTGCCGTTATCCCTGCTGATGCTCGACGTCGATCACTTCAAGCAGTTCAACGATACGTTCGGTCATCCGGCGGGCGACGAGGTGTTGCGCCAGCTCGCGCGCGTGCTCACGGATACGCGACGCGCCAACGATGTCGTCGCTCGTTACGGCGGCGAGGAGTTCGCGATCATCCTCGTCGATACCGCGAAGTTCACGGCCGCCAAGGTGGCCGAGCGCGTCCGCGAGCGGATCTTCGCGCACGACTTCTCCGACGCCGCGCCGAAAGCCGGCAGGATCACCGGTTCACTCGGCGTCGCGACGTTTCCCGACGACGGCACGGATGCCGAGGCGCTCGTGCGATCGGCCGACACGGCGCTCTATGCCGCGAAGCGCGCGGGCCGCAACCGCGTCGTGCTGGCGACCGAAGCGCTCGCCGCGATGCCGCCCGCCGGCGCGTAGCATCACTGGGTGATGCAGTCGCGCGTGACGTACCAGAGGTGTGCCGGCACCGTGCTGTCGTCGGTGTGGGCGAAGACGAGCGTCCTGCCGTCACGCGAGACGGTTGCGTCGAAGTACAGCCCGCTCGTCTCGAATGGCAGGGTTTGTAGCCCCGTGATCGCGGCGCCCGTGATCGTGCCCGTGTAGATCAACGTGCCGCCACCGATGTGGCCTGTCACGTACAGCGTCGTGTCGTCGCTCGCGATCGACGGACTCTCGATCGAGATGCCGCCGCTGTCGAGCTGCTGCGGCGGCTGGAAATCCGTCATCGGTTCCGTCCGCGTCGCACGATAGATCGAGGAGCCGTTCGAGAAATACAGCGTCAGCTGATCTCTGCTGAGCGCCGGTTCGATCCGTCCGTGACTGAGCTCGCTATGAAGGCGCGGTGCGCCGAACGTCACGCCGTCGGCGGGCCGTTGCGCTTCCTGGATCTGCTCCGTGGTCGATGTTCCCGCGTCGTAGAACATCGTCATTCCGTCATCGGAGACGAATGGATTGTCTTGCAGATTTGGATCATCGACGTTGACCGCGGGCTCTGCGGGGCCCCAGGTGTTGTTGACCCGCACGGCGCGGAAGATGTCGATGTCCGTCGGACTCTGCCTCCTGGCAAACCACAGCTCGTTGCCATTTGCGGACAGCCACGGGCTGCGCGCGCCCGCAGGCGTATCGAACGTGCCGGTGAGCTGCACCGGTGAGCCCCACGGGCCGAGGATCGCGCAGGGCGCATCCGTCGTGACGCTGCTCGGTTGCGGTTTTACTAAACAGCCGGCAAAGACCGCGATCGCGAGCCCCCACAAGTTCCGCACGCGACGATGTTACACCGATCGCGGAACATCGTTTCGCGATTTCGGTGCGCCTGACTCAGGGGTTGCAGGTCCTCGTGCCTACGAACAGATCGAACTGGCCATCGCGGTCGGACGCAAACGCCAGCATCGTACCGTCGGCGGACAGGCTCGGATCGGAATCGGTCGCGCCACCTTTCGCGAGCTCCATGATCGCGGTGGGCTGCCCGAAGGTGCCGGTCGCATCGGCCGTCGCCATGAAGAGATGGAGTCTGCCCGGCTCGAGCGCGTCACTCGCAAACACCAGCGTGTGGCCATCACCGCTGATCGATGGCGAATGGTCGTCCGTCCCGATATTGATGTTGGGAACGGGCACCGGTGCATCGAACATGTCTCCCGCGACCGTCCGCGTTGCGCGCACGATCTGTTTGGGACGACCGCTGTGTGCACCGGGCGGCGGCCGAGCGAACATCAGGGTCAGTAGATCGTCGGTGAGCGTCGGAGCGGTGCCGTACGCCTGCAGCTGTTGAGGGGCCTCGAAGGCGCCCGGTATCCCGGATGCCTGTGCAACGTAGAGGCATTCGTCGATGCCGCCGCAGCGGTTGCTGAAGAACCAGAGATCGCCGTTCGACGCGACGAACGGATCGTCGTCGACGGTCCCGAACAGATTGATGCTCGACACCGGAAACGGAGCGGCGAATGGTTTGTCACGGCCGCCGCGCGATGCGCGGTACAGGTGGACGTGTGAGCTATCGAGCGGGTCGCGGTTCGATGAGAAGTAGATCTCGAGTCCATCGCTCGACAGCCACGGGCTGCCGGTCGCGATACTCTGCGCGTCGAGCTCGGTGAGCTTCGTGGTCGCGAACGAGCCCCACGATTGACACGTCGGATTACCGCCGTTGGCCGCCGGCTTGACGAGGCATCCCCCGCAGGCAATCGCGAGCCACCATGCGTTCGACACCACTTCCGATCGTAACATTGGCGGGATTGCAGGGGGGCACAGTCAAGCGGCGGTCCTCCGGATCCTCGACCAGATCGTGATACGGTTTGGCGCGGATGACCGCCTCGGACATCGCCGTGATCGGCGCCGGCAGCTACGGAAGCTGCCTGGCGATGCTGTTCGGTCGTGCGGGACATCGCGTCAGCCTGTGGTGTCGCAATCCCGAGACCGCCGCCGCGATGGAAGAGACTCGCGCGAATCAGAGCTATCTGCCGGGCCATATCCTGCCGGAGACGGTGCGCGTCGACTCCGATCTCGAGCGCGCGGTCCGCGGCAAGCGGTTCATCGTCGGCGTCACGCCCTCGCACGGCATTCGCGACGTGCTCGGCCGTGCCGCGCAATGGATGGACCCAGACGCGATCGTGATCAACGCGTCGAAGGGTCTCGAAGAGAGCACGCTGTCGACGATCGATCGCATCTACGACGAGATCTTTTCGCCGCACATGGCGAAGCGCGCGACGTATCTGTCGGGGCCGACGTTCGCGAACGAGATCGCGGCCGGCCTCCCGGCGGCCATTGTCCTTGCCGGTCGTGACGAATCGACGACGACCGCGGCACAAGAAGCGCTGACCACGCTGCACTTTCGGATCTATCGCACCGACGACGTGCCCGGCGTGCTGATCGGCGGCGCGCTGAAGAACGTGATCGCGATCGGAGCGGGCGTGTCGGATGGTCTCGGGCTCGGGTCGAACGCGCGCGTCGCGCTGATCACGCGCGGGCTCGCCGAGATCACCCGGATCGGCACCGCGCTCGGTGCGCATCCACTGACCTTCGCGGGACTCTCCGGCATGGGTGACCTGGTGCTCACCTGCTCGGGCGATGCGTCGCGGAATCGTCGCGTCGGGCTCGCGCTCGGCCAGGGCAAGAAGATGGCCGACATCCTCGGCGAGATGCGGCAGGTCGCCGAGGGCGTCAAGACCGCCAAGGTCGCCAAAGAGCTGAGCGCGAAGATGAAGATCGACGCGCCGATCATCGACACCATGTACGCGATCATTCATCAAGGTGTACCGGTCCGGGACGCGATCACGATGCTCCTGTCCCGCCCCGCACGTTCGGAACGCGACTGAATGCTCGGCTACGTCCTCGACGAGATCTTCGTCCAACATCGCGCACCGTCGGGACATCCCGAGCGTCCGGCGCGAGTCGAGGCGGTCCGAGATGCGCTCGTGGCCGCAGGAATCGCGTCACGAGGCACGCACCTCGCAACGCGCGTCGCGAGTGACGCAGAGCTCGTCGCCGTGCACGACGCGGCCTATCTGACGCGGCTCGAACAAACGGTGCCCGGCAAGTCCGGCTGGATCGATGCCGACACGTACTTCTCGCCGGGGACCTGGGATGCCGCCCGGACCGCGGCGGGATCGGTCAGCGATCTGGCGAAGCGCGTGCTCGCGGGCGAGTTCTCGACGGGGATCGCGGTCGTCAGGCCTCCGGGCCACCACGCGACGCACGATCGAGCGATGGGCTTTTGCCTGCTCAATAACGTCGCGGTTGCGGCCGCAGCGGCTCGTGCCGCGGGTGCCGCGCGCGTCGCGATCGTCGATTGGGATGTGCACCACGGCAACGGCACGCAAGACATCTTCTGGAACGATCCGAACGTGCTGTACATGTCGGTCCACCAGTTCCCGTACTACCCGGGCACCGGTGCCGCGAACGAGGTCGGCGGCGACCAAGCGCGAGGCGCCACGATCAACGTCGGTCTGCCGAGCGGCTCGCGCGATGCGGACTACGCCGCCGTGTTCGATCACGTGTTCATGCCGGCGCTGCAAAAGTTCGCGCCCGATCTCGTGTTGGTGTCGGCCGGCTTCGATGCGTTCGAGCACGATCCGCTCGCCGGCATGCGCGTGACCCACGCGGGGTTCGCGGCGATGGCGCGCCGCCTGCGCTACGCCGCCGATCGCTGGTCGGGTGGGCGGATCGCCGCCGTCCTCGAAGGCGGCTACGATCTCGACGGGCTCGCCGGCGGGATGTCCGCGACGCTCGCGGCATTCGTCGGCGATCCGGAGCCTGTCGGCGAGGTGGCACCGTTACCGCCGGAGCCGAGCCTCGCGCGCGCCGCGATCGAGGGCACGCTCGCCGCGCAAGCCGCGGCAGGATCGCCTGTCCCGAGCGCGGAGCGAGCGCGATGAGGCGGCCGCGATGAGACACAAGACGGCCGACCTCGAACCGACCTCGTTCGGCGGCCGTTACACGCTGATCCGGCGCCTCGCGGTCGGCGGCATGGCCGAGATCTATCTCGCGCGTCAGGACGCTATGGCGAGCTTCGAGAAGGAGGTCGTGATCAAGCGGCTCCGCACCGAGCTCGCCGATGATCCTCGCGTCGTCGAGATGTTCCTCGATGAAGCGCGGATCGGCGCACAGCTCAACCATCCCAACATCGTCCACGTCTACGACGTCGACGAACACGACGGCATCCCCTACATCGCGATGGAGTACATCGTCGGCGAAGAGCTCAACGAGCTCTGCCGCCGCGGCATCACGCACGATCGGTTCTTGCCGCTCGAGCATGCGGTCGAGCTGATCCGCCAGGCGGCCGCCGGAATGGGTTACTTCCACGCGAAGCGCGGCGCCGAGGGTACGAAGCTGGCGGAGCAGCCGCTCGAGATCGTGCACCTCGACATTTCGCCGTCGAACTTGCTCGTCACCCAGGACGGGTTTCTGAAAGTCATCGACTTCGGCATCGCGCGAGCGGCCAACCAGACGCAACGCACCGACGTCCTGCCCGGCAAGATCAGCTACATGTCGCCCGAGCAGGCCGCGCGCAAGCCGGTCGATCATCGCTCGGACGTGTTCTCGCTCGGCATCGTGCTCTACGAGATCACCGTCGGTAAGCGGCTGTTCCGCGGCAATGCGCAAGAGGTCGTCAAGAGGCTCGTCGAGACGCACGTCGAGCCGCCGACGTTCGCGCGCCGCAACTTTCCGCCCGCGCTCGAATCGATCGTGATGCGCGCGCTCGAGAAGCATCCCGAGGATCGCTACCAGAGCGCGTACGATCTCGCCGATGATCTCGAGAGCTTCTTGCGCGACGAGAAGCTCCACTCCGGGCCGGTGCGGATCGCGCGCTATCTCGATCTGCTGACGCTCGCCGGTGGCGGCGCTCGCAGGCCCGAGCTGATCAGCGAAGCGGAAGCCCGAGCCGGCGGCGACGACCTCGACTTCGACGCGCAGCTCGCCGGCGCGTCGGGTCCGATCGAAGGTGCGCCGGGCCCTGCGCAGGCACCCGAGTGGGAAGACGCCGAGCAGCCGGAATCGGATGTCGCCGCGGCGCTCGGCATCGAGCTCGCCGAATTGCGCGCGATGCGAACGCCGGTTCCGGTGCGGCCTTCCGGAATGGCGCCGGTCCGTGGCGATTCCCCGGTGCTGCCGCTGCGACCCGATTCCGATGGCGACGTCGAAACCGGCGCGACCAATCCCGTGCCGCGGATGCGGACCGCCGAGGTGTTCGGCGACGAGCCCGGGCCGCCTCCGGACGTCAAGATCCCGCCGCCGCTCGCGCCCGTGTCGTGGCCGACGGCACCGCCGCGCGCACCTGTCCTGCACCCACCGCCGAGCGCGGCCGAATCGCCCCGGGTGGCCTGGATGCTCGTAGGCTTTCTCGGCGTGGCCGTCGTGGCATTGTTGGCGTATATCGTCACGAGGTGAAGATCGCGCTGCTCTTGTTGGTGTTGTGCTCGTGCTCGGACCGGAGCAAGCCCGAGGTCAAGCGCGACCCCGAGCCGGAGCGCCAGCGCCGGGTGATCGAGCCGCCCTCCGGACGCGTCAGGCCGCTGCCGCCTCATGCGATTCGCGCCGATGGCGTCGGACCGTATCGCTTGAAAGCCTCGCTCGCCGAGCTCCTCGAGCAGCTGCCGTCGGGACCGCGGATCGCGACCCTCGACATTCCGGGCGTCGTTCATCAGAGCCTGCTCCGCGCCGAGAACGAGGAGATCTTGATCGGCGGCGAGCCGCTCGGGAAAGCGAGCTTCATCGCGGTCATCGGTCCGGAGGTGGCGCGCACCGAATCCGGCGTTCATGTCGGCTCGACGCGAGCGGAGCTGACGCACGCGCTCGGTGCACCGCTCGGAGAACCCGATCACGCCCGCGATCCGCGGCTCGTTGCATCGACCGGGATGCGCAACGCGCGCGCGGTGCTCGACGGCGATCATGTCGTCGCGCTCGTCGTGATCGCCGATCCGGAGGCACCGCACGCCAAGGACGCGTCGGCGGAGAGTGCCTGTACGCGGCCAACGCCTGAACCCGAGACCAAACGGATCGGCGCGTGTCTCGGAGGAGGCGAACTCGTCGCCTACGAAGGCGATGACATCGTCGTGCGTTCGGCGGAGTCCGAGAAGGTCATCGTCGCGACACGCGTGCCGGGGCTCGTCTACGTCGCGCCGCTTCGCAATCCGACCGATGGCCGCGACGAGCTGGTCGCGATCGCGCGCACTGCAGATCCCCAGCAACGAGGCTGGACGTTGCTGGCCTATCGCCTCGAGGGATCGCGCCTGGTGAAGGCGGTCGAGCCGTCGCCCCTCTATCAGCTCACGGCCGCCAGCGCCCGTTGGATCGGTGCCGAGTTGGGCGATCTCGACCTTTATCTCGAGCTGACAAGTCGTCTAGATACGATCGAGGTCGGAGGTCTCCTCACCACGAGGATCGCCGACAAGATTCACGACGTGGTCGTGATCTCGCCCGTTTCTGTACCGCGAAGGCACGCTAAGTCCGCGCCTTTCGAGGCTCCCGATGCGGGAACACCGGATGCATCCAGTGGTGAGGATGCTGCGATGAACCCCGATCGACCGCCTCGCTAGCCAACAACCGACCGACTTGTGGGGTCGGCAGGGTCCTACGGCATCCTAGCCCTTTGCGGCGACTGAGTTTTTTCGGCAGAATAGAGCCTCGTGTCGCGCTGCGCGTATGGCCAGGTCACGCACCCGGTGTGTGTCGTCCGTTCCGGGGGGAACGAGGCGTGAAGTTCCTGTGCGACCGCTGCAAGACTCGGTATTCGATCGGGGACGATCGCGTACGCGGCAAGATCCTCAAGATCCGCTGTAAGAACTGCGCCAACGTCATCACGGTTCGTGAGGGGATGACGGACGAAGGTGCCGTGGACGACGTCGCGGCGCGCCGAGGACGACCGACGACCGCGGCGCCGAACGCCTCGTACACCACGATGGCGGGCAACGGAACCCCGGGCGCGCTCGGCGCTGCTTTCGCGAACCAGATGACCAAGCCGCCGGCCGCCCTCGAGGAGGAGTGGTACGTGTCGATCGACGGCGATCAGGCGGGCCCGTTCTCGCTCGCCGATGCGCAGCGCTGGGTCGGCTCGAAGGCGTGGGACGCGGATCTTCACTGCTGGAGTGAAGGTTTCGATGATTGGCTGCCCGTCGACAAGGTCAGCCACTTTCGCAACCTACGCAAGAAGCCGCCGGCGCCGCAAGCGCCACCACCGCTGCCGCGCGTCGGTGGCGGAGGATTGCGCGCGCAACCCGCCGAAGAAGACCCCAAGCCGCTGTTCGCGGCGACGATGGCGTCGCTCGAGAAGGCGAGCGATCCCAAGGTCGCGTTGCCTCCGATCGGCTCTGCAGCGACGGTGAAGGGCGCGGCGATCGCCAAGACCAACGGCTCCGCGGCACCGGCGATCCCGTTGGCCGCCAAGCCACAACCCACGGCAAAGGGCACCGCCTCGGTTCCTGCAGCTGCCGCGGCAAAGCCCGCCCAGCGCGCGGGGACCGTCCCCGGTGTCGGGCTGACCGCCGGTGCGGCTGCGCTCGCCGCTGCGTTCGATGCGAGCGACGACGGCGTGGGCGATTCGTTGACCGCGGTCGAGACGCCGGTGTTCAACGAAGAGGTCGCGACGACCGCAGAGCCCGTCGCTGCCAAGCGAGCGTTCGAGCGCGACCCGGCGCCTGGCAACAGTAGGTTCCCGGGCTCGGGATCCGCCATCAATGGCGCGCGAGCAGCCGCCGTCGCACCGGACCGAATGCCAGTGCCAAGGCCAATGCCGCAGAGTGTCGCGGATGCCCTCGAGGATGACGACAACCTCGACATCGGCGAGGTGTCGCGCGTCGTCAACCTCGCCGATCTCGCGAGGCCGGGCGGGCCGCGCAAGGTCGCGCGCGCACCCCTCCGCGGCGGCACCGGCGCCGTGGCGCGCATCAGCAGCGCCGAGCTCGGTCCGCTCGGCGCCCCGCAGGCCGAGACTGCGCTCGGTCCGCCGCTCCTCGATCAGGCCGGAGAGAGCGTGCTCGCTGCACCTGCCGTCGCCCAACGCCGCGGGACGATCATGCTGCTCGCGTTTGCGGCGGTCTTGCTGCTCGGTGTCACGGGCGCGGTGATCCTACTCGTCACGTCGAGTGGCAACGACGACCTCCCGATGGGGCTCGGACACTCGAGCAAGATCGACACGTCGCGTCCCGAAGACATCAGACGCGGCCAGACGGACAACGGGCCCGGTTCTGGCTCGAGCGCCCCGGTCGTCGTCAGGCGCACCTGTCCGCCGTTTTGCGGGCCCCGCGTGTCGACGGGAAAAGGCAGCGCGGAGATTCCCGAGGTGGCGACCGATCCGACGCTCAAGAGACTCGAAGCGTCGGAGATCGAAGACATGGCGGCCAAGCAAGGCGACGGCACGCGCCGCTGCTACATGCGTGCGCAGAAGGGTGCGCTCGGGATCGAGATCGGCGACCTCAAGAAGATCGCGGTGACGCTCTCGGTCGACAAAGACGGCCTCGTCACCGATGTCCAGCTCTCCGAGCACGGCGCCGATGCGCTCGGCAAGTGTCTCGTCGCACGCATCAAAGGCTGGAAGTTCCGCGTCTCGCCCGGCGGCACGTACCGGTTCTCGCTCGCGTTCTCGAGCGGCTAGAGCCCTAAGCCTTCGTCAAGTCGCGAATCGCCGCGGCGAGGATCTTCGTCGCCTCGTCGACTTCTTCATGCTTGGTGTCGAGCGCGAAGCTGAGGCGCACCATGCCCGCGTCTTGCGGCAGGCCGATCGCGGTGAGCGCGACCGAGGGCTTCGAGTCGCCATCGGCGCACGCGGACCCCGTCGAGATGTACACGCCGCGACTCGACAGCACGTTGCGCAGCGCCTCGGCCGGCACGCCGGAGACCGCGAGCGCGAGGATGTGCGGCGCCCGGCGATGATCGGGAACGAGCTGGCGCACGATGCCCGCGGGCAACGCGCTCGTGACACGAGCGGAGAGCTCGAGCCACCGCGTCCGCGCCGTGGTCCGTGCAGCGACCGCGCGTTCGGCCGCGAGCCCGAGTCCGGCGGCGCCGGGCGCATCCTGCGTTCCGCCGCGCAGGCCGCGCTGCTGTCCGCCGCCGACCCACAGGGGTTCGATCGATGCGGCCTTCCGGAGCCACAACGCGCCGGTGCCTTTCGGACCGTGCAGCTTGTGGCCGGCGATCGACAGCGAATCGATTCCGAGCGCGGCGACGTCGATCGGGACCTTGCCGAGCGCCTGCGCGCCATCGATGTGGATATGACAGCTCGAGGGAGAGCTTGTCGACCGGGTGCGGATCGCGGCTACGATCGAAGCGATCGGTTGGACGACGCCGATCTCGTTCTGGACCATCACGATCGACACGACCGCGGCAGTCGCCGCGGCCTCGGCGACCTCGTCGGCATCGAGCACGCCATCGGGACCCGGCGCGATCCGGACGACGTCGCGACCCTCCGCGGCGAGCCGATCGCCGAGCGTCCCGATCGCCGGATGCTCGAGCGTCGACATCACGAGCCTGCCGGTGCGGACGCGGGCGGCACCGAGCACGGCGAGCGCGTTGGCTTCGCTGCAGCCGGAGGTCCAGACGACATCGCCGGTGCCCCGATCGCCGAGCGCTGCGAGGAGGCGCGTTCGGGCCGCCTCGATGTAGCCGCGCGCGGCGGCGCCCTGCGGATGGTGCGAGCTGGGATTTCCCCACGCGGTGCGCGTCACCTCGGTCATCAAGGCGTGGACCTCGTCGGAGACCCGGGTCGAAGCGGCATTGTCGAGGTAGATTGGGTTCATCTCGGACCTAGGCGTCTACATCCACTACCCGTGGTGCCGCAAGCTCTGCCCGTACTGCGACTTCGCAGTCGAGGTCGGCGCTCCGGATCACGACGGCTATCTCGCTGCGATCACGGGCGAGCTGGGCCGGCGTGCGCCTGATTTCCAGGGAAACCTCGTGTCGATTTATTTCGGCGGTGGCACGCCTTCGCTATGGCGCCCGGACTGTGTGGCGTCCGCGATCGATCGAATCGTGGGGCACTACGGCGTTCGCGCAGGCGACCTCGAGATCACGCTCGAGGCCAACCCGACCGACTGCGAGCCCGGAAGGCTCGCCGCCTGGCGCGCCGCGGGCGTCAATCGGATCTCGATCGGCATCCAGTCGCTCGCGCCGCAAGAGCTC
>JAQBQF010000228.1 GCA_028287115.1 Myxococcales bacterium | reverse complement strand
GAGCTGAACGACCTGACCGATCGAGAGCTCGAACACCTGACGCAGCGAGAGCTGGGTGGTGCCGAGCGCAACGGTGAGCTCGACGTGCGCGTCGTCGGGCAGCGACATGTCGCGACGACCATACTCGGTCGCGACCTCCGCAACCACTGCATCTGGCGCCGCCGAGAGCCCGATCGCACCTCCCAAAAGCGCTAGCTCGGCGGCCCCGCGCGGCGGTTCGAGCGTGATCACGTCGCGCACTGCCAGCGATCCGATCGCGGCGCGCGCGAAGGCGCAGCGTCCGAGGACGATCGGCACGTCCAGCATCGCGCGCTCGGCCCATGCCGGCGGCGGTCTCGGTGTCGCGCGCAGCTCGATCGCGGCCGGCACGCCGGCGGTGATCGTCAGTGGCGAGCCGCCCACGTCAACCGTGATCTCGATCGCGGCAGCGCGCCTGGGCTCCGCGACGATCCGTGGCCACACCTCGCCGGCGATCCCGAGATCCTCGAGCGCGGTCGCGACCACGAGCGCCCAGATCGCTTGCTCGACGCTACCGAGCGGCCGCGGTGCAGGAAGCTCGACAGCTCCTCCGAGCAGCTGCTGCGTGATCCGCCGGATCGCCGCGCTCGAGCCATGGACCTCGATCGACTCGCCAAAGACGCGAACCTCGCAGGTCGCGGCATACGGATCGATCGTCTGCGCGCTCGCGATCGCGGTGACACGCACGGCGCCGACGAGCTTGCCGAGACGATTCCCGGTCGAGCGCGCGCCGAGCCAGCGCGCGACCGCCGACTGCGACCGCGCCTGATCGCGCGTGAGCTTCGGGATCCGATCGAACGGGAACGGCGTGGCCAAGGAACCAGACCTTAAACCACGCCAAAAACTTGGGCGCGGCCACCGGGCTGGTACGATTATATCCTACATCCGCCCACCCCAACGAACGCGGGTCCACCCGCCCCGAGTTGGAAGGAGGCGGGTTCACCCCGACCCACGAGGTAGACCTTGCACGAGCGCCGACTAGGCTTCCGCATCCCGTTCGAAACGATGGTCACGTCTTACGTCCACGATCGACCGATTCGCGGCCTCGCTTGGAACCTGTCCGATAGCGGCATCAACATGTCTGCGATCTCGATGCTCGCGCCGCCTCCCGGGCTCGTCGTGGGTCTCGAGATCGATCTGCCTGGAACGAACGAATCGATCTGGGCATCCGGCCGGATTTGCTACCGCAAGGATGATCGAATGGCGTCGGGGCTCGGTGTGCGGTTCGTCGCGATGGCGAAGAGCCAAGCACGCACGGTGCGCGATTTCTGTATCGAAATGCGACGGAAGAATCTAGGCGCTCTGCTCGCTCGGATTCGCGCGTAGGACGGGCGCTAGCACCAGGCAGCGGCTATCATTTCGGGACGGTCATGAGGCGCCTCCCCGTCCTGATTTCACTCGCCGCAATTCTCGCGGCGCCGTTCTCGGCCTCTGCGCAACCGGCGAGCGATTGGGGCGTGCAGCGCGACCCTTTCGATAAGGCCGTGATCGGGCGATACAAAGGGATCCTCGCGCAGAATCCTCACGATCCCTCAGCGCTCGCGAAGCTGCTCGAGCTGTACCGCCGGTATCGCACCGTCGATCTGCTGAAAGAGGAATATCAGAAGCAGCTCGACAAGAAAGCCGATGATTGGTCTGCGCTGGTCGTGATGGGACGGCTACAGCACGCGACCGGCGATGATCCGCGCGCGCTCGATCTGTTCACGCGCGCGACCGCGGCCAAAGACACCGACGCACAGAGCTGGATCGCGATCGGCGAGATCGACAAGGCCGCCGGCAAGAACAAGGATGCGCGCGCCGCGTACGACAAGGCGCTCGTCCACGCGACCGCGAAGGACATGAAGAAGAAGGCGCTGCGCGCGCTCGCCGACCTCGCGCTGGCGACCGGCGACAACCCCGGCGCGGATGCGTACTTCAAGCAGTTCCTCGATCTCGATCCGAACAACGCCCAGCTCTGGATCGAACGTGGCGATGCCATGCTCGCGGCCGGCAAGCGCGACATCGCGCTCGAGAGCTACTCCGCCGCCGAGAAGCTCCTCGGCTCGGATCCGGCGCGCCGGGTCGAGGTCGTCGCGCGACGAGGTCAGGCGCTCGAGGGCATGGGCAAAGACGACGAAGCGGTCGTCGAGTATCGGCGTGCGATCAAGCTCGCGCCGAAAGGCTACTACCTCGAGGTCGAGCTCACCGGCCGCGTGATCGACATCTTCCGCCGCAAGCAGTCCCTGCCGGCGCTGCTCGCGCAATACGAGAAGGACTGGCCCGAGAGCTCGCGCGGTCACTTCGAATGGGACACGCTCGGCAAGCTCTACGAAGAGACCGGCGCGCAGGACAAGGCGATCGCGGCGCTCAAGAAGGCGGTCGCGAAGTCCGCGTGGGAGCTCGAGACACAGCGGCGACTGATCCAGCTCCTCGAGAACTCGGGTCGCGACGCCGAGGCGCTCGCGCAGTACGAAGCCGTCGTGCGCGCGGCACCGGGAGAGGCGCGGTTCCAGCTCGAGCTCGCCGAACGCTACTGGCGGCGCGGCGAGGAGAAGAAGGCGCTCGATTCGCTCGTCCGGCTCGAGACGCGGTTCCCGAGCGATGCCGGCGTGCTGTCCGCGGTCGCGGATCTGTACACGCGGTGGGGCAAAGAGGATCTCGCGATCGCGGAGTACGAGCGGCTCGCGAAGCTCGAACCCGACGATCCGGGTCACCTCGTGACGCTCGGCGAGCAGTATTACCAGAAGGGTGACAAGGCCCGCGCGCAGGCCGTGTGGAAGAAGATCTCGAGCAGCGGCAAGGCGAGCGCGTTCGCCAAGCTCGCCGATGTGATGGCCGAGCACAACAACACGACGGAGGCGCTCGCCAACTACGGTCAGGCGATCAAGCTCGACGCGAAGAACCCCGAGTACTACAAGGGCCGCGCCGCGGTCTACGAGAGCGTCAATCCCAAGCGCTACCAGGACGCGAACGACGACTGGGAGATGGTGCTGTCGCTGATCGGCAACAGGGCCACCGATCGGCTCGCGCGTCGCGATGCGCGCCGCCATCAGGTGCAGCTGCTGACGCGGTGGCCGGGAGGCAAGGAGGCCCAGTACGTCGCGAAGTGGAAGGCGGGCTTCAAGGCCGGCACCACCGAGGACGGCTACTTCCTGGTCGAATACTATTCGCGCAAGCCACAGAACGGCGAGCCGCGCGCGACGCTCGAGAAGCTCGCCGCCCTCGTGCCCGACGATCAAGACGTCGTGCTCGACCTCGTGAAGTCGTATCGCGCCGCGCGCAAGTACGACGAGGCCGTCGCGCTGCTCTTGAAGCTCGCGCAGATGGCACCGAGCCGAGAGCGCGAGGTCTACCAGCAGATCAGCGAGATCAAGACCGAGGCGCGCAAGGACGACGAGGCGATCGAGTGGGCGCAAAAGGCGCTCGCGAAGAGCCCGACGGATCCGACCGCATACGAGCGGCTCGGCGAACGCTATGTCGAGATGCAGCGGTTCCCCGAGGCGATCGCGGCGTACGAGAAGACGGTGCAGCTCGACGCGCGCAACAGCAAGGCGGCGTTCGCGCTCGCCCAGCTCTACGTCCAGGGCGGCACGCCGATGAAGGCGACCGAGCTGTTGCGCAACGTCGTTCGGACCGACACCAACGAGGACATCGTCAGCCGCGCCGGCCACGAAGCGATCGATCTCGAGGAGATGACCGACACGCTCGGGGAGCTCGAGAAGGTGCTGTCGCCGCTGTCGTTCATGATGGCGCACAAGCCGGTGTATCGCCGTGTGCTCGTCGATCTCTACGCGCGCTACGTGCCGCGCCTCGTCGAGCGCGTGCGCCATGGCAACGACGAGGTCAAGCGCGCCGCGCGCCAAGAGCTCGATCGGATCGGTGCCCACGGCCTGCGGCCGCTCCTCGAAGCGCTGCGCGACGAGAAGGATCCGACCCAGCAACGCAGCGCGGTGCAGGTGCTCGGACACCTCGGTAACAAGGGCGCCGCCGCTCCGCTCGTTCACATGGCGCGGCAAGAGCCGCCGAAAGATCAACGGCACCACGGAACACTCCCCGAAAACCTCGATCGCGATGCGCGGGTCGATGCGCTCGTCGCCGCCGGCCGGCTCGGCGATGCTGCCGTGATCGACGACGTCCTCCCTCTGATGGACAACATCGAGGTGTCGATGCGAGAGGCCGCGACGTTCACGCTCGGTCGGTCCGCTGATCGCCGAGCCGTCGCGCCGCTCCTCAAGGCGCTCGCCGATCATCGAGCCTCGGTACAGACGCTCGCGTGTCTCGGGCTCGCGCAGATCGATGATCCGCGGGTCGGTCCGGCCGTGATCGACGAGGTCAAGGACAAGGGCCGCGACGGCAAGGCCCGCGCCGCGTGCGCGTATGCGATCGGTGCGCGGCGGATCGCGGCCGGTGTCCCTGCTCTGCTGCTCGCCCTCGAAGATGGCAGCGATGCGCAACGCGTCGCCGGTTGGGCGCTCGGCCAGATCGGCGAGCCCAAGGCGCTCGGGCCGTTGATCCGGGCGTATTTCTCGCGCGCCGGCAAGTCCGCCGACGAGCTCGTGTGGGCGATCGGCCGCGTCTCGGGCGCGGGGCTCGCACCGTCACCGCTGTCGGATCTCGGCGAGTATCCGCTGCGCGGCGGCAAGTTCGATCACGAACAAGCGGTCAAGGACCTGCCCGGCGCTTTGCCGCATCCCCCGGCCGCCGGGAAGCTCGTCGTCGATCACGCGAATGACATCGCGCAGGGTCTTAGCGAGGCATTGTCCGAGTATCGCGATCGAGTCGTCTCGGTGCTCGCGGATCTCGATGCCGCGCCCGATCGGCTCGCGCTCGGGGCGTTGACGCCGGCAACCGGCGATCCGAAAACCGTCGCGGCCCTGCAAGTGATCGCGGAGAAGATCCAGCCCAAGCTCGAGGTCCAGCTGACCGCGGACGATCCGAAGGTGCGTGCGCTCGCGATCTCGGTCGTCGCCAAGCTCGATGGCGGCAAGACCCACCCGGTCGATCAGGCGATCCAAAAGGCCCTGACAGATCCCGCCGACCAGGTCCGGGCGGCCGCGATGGCTTCGGTCGTGGTGGTCGCAAAACGCCGCGGGACCGCTCCTCCCGAGCTGGTCGCCGCCCTGGTGAAGATGCTCCAGTCTGCGGCCTGGGCTGATCGGCGGGGTGCGGCCCTCGCGCTGGGGAAGCTCGGGCCGTCGACGGATGTCGCTGCCCTGGTCAAAGCGGCAGCTGACTCGTCGAGCTTCGTACGGGAGGCGGTCGCGATCGCCCTGGGTCAGGTTGGCGGTCCACAGGTCACTGAACCTTTGACCACCCTCGCCCATGACGACGTCGCCCAGGTACGAGAGGCGGCGACCCAGTCGTTAAAACATTGAGCCTGAGCGACTGGATAGGCCCCGGTTCTTTGACGCGCTGTTTCGCAAGGGGGTAGAATCACAGCGAGATGGACGTCGGATTGGTGTGCGACGCGTGCAGCGCGTTGACTCCCATCGGAGTGCCGCAATGTAAGCTCTGCGGTGAGCCGGTCGCACTCGACCCACGCCCAAAAACTGGGCGCAAGCCGGTCGTCGCTGCACCTCCAGCGACGACGACGAAGAAGGCTCCAGCCGTTGCATTCGTCAGCTGTGGAAGCTGCGGCAACAACGTCAACGCAAACCTGAAATTCTGTCCGACGTGCGGCGCGCGCGTGGTCGCACATTCCGACTTCGACGTCGAGACGCGCGTCGGACCGCGTGCCGCCGAGAACGTCGCGAAGCCCGGCCGCTCGACGCAGTTCTTCGGCGGCGCGTTTCAAGCCGCGCGCGCGAAGCTCACGCTGATTCGCGGCGACGGTGAAGACGGCGCTTCCTTCACGCTCGCCGGCACCGATCACCTCGCCGGGCGTGGCGATTGCCCGATCTCGTTCCCCGACGATCCGTACCTGTCTTCGACGCATGCAAACTTTCGCTATATCTCCGGCGCGCTGTTCGTTCGCGACGAAGGCTCGCTCAACGGCGTGTACGTGAGGATCAGCGGCAAGGTCACCGTCGAGGCAGGCACCACGGTGCTGATCGGCGAGCAGGTGCTCTCGATCGGTCCGCCGCCGGACGTCGAAGACGTGCCCGACGACGAAGGCACTTATTTCTCCGCGAGCATGCTTCGTCCGGCCGTGTTCGAGATCACCCAGCAATTGCGCGGCGGTGCGAGCGGCTGGGTTTACCGTCCAGCGACCGAGATCGTCACGATCGGCCGCGAAGGGAACGACATCAACTTCCCCGACGATCCGTTCATCTCGGGTCACCACACGCAGCTGCAGCTGTCTGGGGGCGTGCTATCGGTTACAGACTTGGGTTCGCGTAATGGCACCTTCGTACGGGTCACCGGCGAACAAGTGCTCAACCACGGCGATTATGTTTTCTTGGGCCAGCAGTTACTTCGCGTTGAAATCGTCTGAGCAGTTTTTCCCCGTTCGGGAGTCACCATGACCACCTGCAATCGTTGCGGCAAAGAAAACCAGGATCACTACAAGTTCTGCCTTGGGTGCGGGGCGGAGCTGACCGTGCCCAAGCCGGGCGGCGCCGACGTGGGCATGATGAAGACGATGATGGCTGATCCGGGTCAGCAAGCGATGCCAGGCGCACCGCTGCGCGGCGCCGGGACGATGCCGCAACCAATGCCGCAACCGATGGCGCAACCGCGACCGATGGCGGGAATGCCACCGTCCGGTCCGCTCGGCGGCGGTCCGATGCCTCCGCCGATGTCCGCGCCGATGGGCCCGCCACCCGGGGTTCCTGGATTCTCGCCCGGATTTACGCCGCCTCAACCCGCCCCTGGAATGCGCCGTTGTCCTTCGTGCGGCAGCGACGTCCCGCCATCGTTCAGGTTCTGCGGCACGTGCGGCTTCCGCATGGACGAAGCGTCGGCACCGAGCCAGATGCCGCAGCCACCGGCAGGCCCGCCGATGGGCGCGCCGATGATGCAGCGCGCGCGGCAATCGATGACTCTGATCCGTCCCGACGGTACCGAAGGCGGCACGCACGATCTTCGCTCCGGCGAGAACAAGCTCGGTCGCAGCTTCGGTCCGGTGTTCGAGAACGACGGCTACCTCTCGCCCGTGCACGCGCAGCTCGACATCCGTGGCGTGAACGCGGTCGTTCGCGATCTCGACAGCTTGAACGGCGTGTTCGTCAAGATGACGCAAGAAGAAGAGCTGCAGTCCGGTCAGATCATCCGCATCGGCCAGGAGCTCTTGCGGTTCGAGCTGATTCCGACGCCGGAGCCGACGCCCGACGGCACCGAGCTGATGGGCAGCCCGAATCCCGGCTTCTGGGGCAAGCTCACCGTGATCATCGGGCGCGAGGTCACCGGCGCAGCCTTCCCGCTGCTCGGAGATAGCGTCACGCTCGGTCGCGAGCGCGGTGAGATCAACTTCCCCGACGACGGTTACGTCTCGGGTCTCCACGCGCGCGTCACGCTGCGCGAGCAGCGGATCTACCTCAACGATCTCGGTAGCTCGAACGGCACGTTCATCAAGGTCAACGGCGAACGCGCCGTCGGCCACGAATCGTTCGTGCTCCTCGGTCAGCAGCTGTTTCGGCTGAACCTCGCCTGATCTACTTCTTGATGTTGAGATCCTGAACGCTGGCCGGGGCGTTGTTCTTCTCGACGAACGTGAAGCCTTTGGAGATCTTGAGCTCGCCGCCCGGCTCGAAGATGATCAGCACGTCGACGGTCTCGTTCGGCTTGCCACCGGGCGCTTCGACGATCATCTCGCCGTCATTGACGAACCGGCTGACCGTGCCCTGACGCGAGCCGAAGTAGACCTTCGCGTTGCGGGCGCCATCGGCGATGAACCGGTTGCCCTTGATCTTGACGTAGGTCCCACCCTCGACATCGCCTCGATCAGGCTCGATGCCGGTGACCTTGAGCTTCGTATCATCTCCGCCGCAGGCTACCAGCCCCAGCGACGGCCCGAGGAGAACGACGAGCAGGAGCGTTAGGACCTTCGACATGGTCGAACCGTACCGAAGTTCTGCACCCGCGGGCAACTCCCGTCTCATTTACATGAGGTCGCGGCGGGCCAGGGCTCGACGCATCTTCGCGAGGGCCTGCTCCTGAAGCTGGCGGATGCGCTCGCGCGACAGGCTGTACTTGTCGCCGATTTCCTTGAGGGTCAGCTCTTGCTCGGTTCCGAGGCCAAACCTCTGGCGCAGGATGTCCGCTTCGATGGGCTTGAGCTCGCGGAGGAGATCGCGAACCTCGTTCGTCAGCGCCTCCCATTCGAGGTCACCCGTCGGTGAGACCTCTTCGCGGTCCGGATCCTCGAGCACCTCACCGAGCACGCGACCTTCCTCGTCGCCCACCGGCTTGTCGATCGAGATGGATTGCTCGAGCAGCCAGCTCCGCATCTTCTCGACCTTATCGAGCGGCATCTTCGTCTCTTCTGCGATCTCTTCGGTCGTCGGCTGGCGCCCGAGCTTGCCGGTGAGCTGGCGTCGCGCCTTGGTCAGCCGATGCTGCGCATCGATCATGTGAACCGGCAAACGAACCTCGCGGCCTTTGTCGGCGAGCGCACGGCTGATCGCGTGGCGAATCCACCAGCTCGCGTACGTCGAGAACCGGAACCCGCGGCGGTAGTCGTAGCGTTCGACGGCCTTGATCAGGCCGAGGTTGCCCTCCTGGATCAGATCCGCGAGCGCCATCCGGCCGTGGTTGAAGCGCCGTGCAATCGAAACGACAAGGCGCAGGTTTGCTTTGACGAACTCGTTGCGGGCGGCAGCGGCGGCGCGATTCGCATTCGACACGCGACGCAGCCACTCGGCGAGGAGCTTGCCACCGCGGCCGAGCGATCCGACTTTTTCTCCGCGAATCCCGATCCCGAGCGTCATCCGATCGATCGTGCCGAGGGCCGCATCGATGAACAGGTGATCCGGATCATCCGCGCGAAACCGCCGAGCGGCGCGGGCCGCAGCGCGAGCGAATGTCCTGGGATCGGCATCGATCGCGCGGCGCAACGTCTTGGCCTCGGTCGTGAGCTTGTAATCGGGAACCGCGGCGACCGCATCGAGAATGTGCTCGACGGCCGAAGGGAGCGACAGCACCGCATCCCACACCGTGATCTCGAGCTGCTCGATCTCGCGCGCCGACGTGAATTCCTCCTCGGGACGCAGCACATCGAGGAGTGCCATGTCGCGGAAGTACATCGAGAGATACGTCCCGTTGTCGGGGCGTGCCTTCGAAGCAGGTGTAGCGGCGACTTCGACCTCTTCGGTCTCGTCTTCGTCGCGCTCGCGGTCGTCCGGATCGGCGGCTGCGTCGGATTTTTGGTCGCGCTTGGGGCGCCGTGCAGCCTTCGCAGAAACTCGAGCGACACGGCTTTTCCGCGAGCTCGGCTCCGGTGTTGCGATCTTGGTGACTGTGGCCGCCATGGATCCAGGTCCTCTCCGCGCGCGAGCGCTTTACTCATAGACGCTCGGAGGGGAGAAACAGGCCTAAATGTTTAGGCCGTCCGTGCGCCACGGAAGGACTACCCCCGACAACACGGACTTATTCCGCTTGCCAAGGTGGCAAACGGCTGGACCCAGGTACTTAGCCTGGGTTCTAGGTCGGCGTGCCGGAAGTTTCCTTCCGTTCCGCTAAGACAATGATGTGGCGCGATTGGTTGCCGAAGAATCGGCCTCGCGTCTGATAACCGCCTGATACCTCGAGAACCCGGAACCCGGCAGCGTGCATCAGCTTACCGACTTCATGCAGGGAGTAAGCCCGGACCGAGATCTCCTGCTCGAGCTGGCGGCCGTCGTCGAACACGACGGAACGGTTCACTTGGATGCGCGAGGAGAAGTAGTTGAGCTCGACTTCTTCGAGGACGACGCAGCCCTCGCCTTCCCACCACACGCGCGTGGGCAGGTCCGCGATGATGTAATCGCGGTTCAAGATCTCGATCAGGACCTTGCCACCGGTCTTGAGCGCGCGCGCGATGTTCGTCAGCGCCTTCTTGTTCGTCTCGTCATCGAAGTAGCCGAACGTCGAGAACAGACAGTACGCGGCGTCGAACTGATTCTCGAAGTCGAGCTCGCGCATATCGCCGCGCACGAAGTTGATCGTGAGCCCGCGGCGTTGTGCTTCTTCGCCGCCACGCACGAGGAGCGGCGTCGACAGATCCAACCCGACGACGTGGTAGCCGCGCGCGGCGAGCTCCATCGCATGGCGGCCGTAGCCGCAGCCGACGTCGAGGACGTTCGCGCCCGGCTGGAGGGTCATCGCTTCGATCACGAACTCCGCCTCGGCCTGCGTCGCTTGCGCCGTCAAGAACGGCAGCGTGCGAAGATAGTCCTCGTCGAACAGATCGGAAAACCACGGCTTGCCGCGCGGTGCAGGCTTGCCCGGATCGGCCTTGGCCACGACCGAGGCGACGGCCGCAGGCGGGGGTCCCTTTTTCGGCGGCGGCGCCGGTGGTGCTTTCGGCGGCGGAGGTGGAGCGGCATGCGGATCCGGCGAGAACGCGCCGCTCTTGCGATCCGCAGGCTTGTCGCCAACCGGAGGAACCGTCGACGCGCGCGGCAACGGCGGGGTCGCGGTCTTCAGGTCGGTCGTCTTGCCGTCCGCGGCTTCATCGACGTCGACCTCGATCTCGCCCGATTGTTCGGCGCGATCCGCGAGCTCTTGGATATCGATCTCGGGCACCGACATCGGCTCCTCGGCCGTGCCCTTCGCCGCGGCCGGAGCTGCCTTCGAAGGCAGGATCTCGATATCGACCGGCGTCAGCGGCTGCGTGCGATTGACCTCGCTGTTACGCGCGGGTCGCGGCGCGGCCGTCTGCATCGGCGGCGGCGGTGGAATGCTCGTCGCGGACGATCGGGGCGGGTTTGCCGGGGACACCGGCATCACGGGCGGAGCGATCGGTTGAGTGGGTGCGCGGACGTCTTCGAGATCGTCGTCGGAGAGAGCGACCGTCCTCAGCCGGTTGACCGGTGGGCTCGACGGCGATGAAGGCCTGATCGGAGGAATCACCGCTTTGGGCTTTTCCGGGGCAGGCTTCGGCTCCGCGGGCTCTTTGATATCGCTGTCGAGAGTCACATCGACGTCGACGTCGTCGTCGTCCTCGTCGAGGCGATCGGTCGCGAGCCGATCCTGGCTCGTGTCCTTGAACCGAACGCCAAGGGGTTGAGGTGCGGCCTTGATCGGAGGAAGGACGTCGATCTTCGGCTGCGAGACGCGCTCCATCCGAGTCGTCGATGACGCCGCGTTCGGCTCGTCGAGACCGAGCGATTGCAAGTCGACCGCGCTCATCTCGCGCGTCTTCATCTCGAAGTCTTGTTGCTCGAAGCCCTGCCCGCTCGGCGGATCGATCACCGTCGGCGCAGCGTCGGGTGCGATGATCGCCGGCTGCTCGAGCGTCGTGCGCGGGTGCGGACCCGAGGCATCGTTCGTGAAGCTGTATGCGATCGACATCGCGAGTGACGGATCCTCGGGCACCGGCGCGACCGGTGGGCTCGTCGGAGCACGCCGAGGCACGTTGTCGGAAGGAACGCGCAGACCACCACCCCGACGCCGGCGACGCCGGCGCTCGGCGGTCGTCATGCCGAGCTCCATATCGGAGTCTTCGTCGCGTTTACTCACGCGAGTACCGCTCCTGACCGGCCCACCGCGAGACGTTCGCCGAAGCGAACCGCGTCACCGACGGCGAGATCCGCCATCGAGCTGACCGCGCCCGGCTCGAACACGACGACGACCGTCGAACCCAACCTGAAAGCGCCCAGCTCGTCACCGCGCTTGATCGGAACATCGAGCTCGATGCGTCTTCGCTCGCCGCTGGTCCGCCAGGTGACACTGTCGTTCGACGCATGAGCGAGCCGGATATTGCCGACGCCGGAAGCTCCGACCATCACGACACAAAGTTTGCCGAGCCGCCCCGCATCGAGCTCGATCACGACCCGCTCGTTACGTGACAGGAGTCTCTCGCGGCGATCTGCGATCCGCGGATTGACCGGCCACAGCGAGCCCGGCAAGTACTCGTAAGCGACGAGCTTGGCAGAGGCGGGCGAATGCACGCGATGATAGTCGCGAGGCGACAAGTAGATCGTCGCGTACTCGCCGCCGCGCAACCGGCCCGCGAGCGCGCTGTTCGCGAGGAGCTCGTCGAGCTGATAGGTCTTGCCTTTGGCCTGGATCAGCGCGCCGTCGATCGCCGTTCCACGCGCGGCGATCACGCCGTCGCACGGCATGATCATCACGTTCGGCGATGGATCGATCGTGCGCACTCCCGGACGCAACCGTCGCGCGAAGAAGTCGCCGAGCGACTCGTACTCGGCGAGATCGAGCTCGGCTTCGTCCAGATTTGCCCCGACCGCGCGTGCAAATGCGCGATAGGCCGTGCGGCGAAGTGGGGTCGGTACGGTCGCACGCGCTCCAAGGCCGACCAGCGCTGAGTAGGCTGCGCCAGCAGCAACGGCCCGAACGGTCGACTTGCGAAATTCCACGCAGGTACTCGGCGGTCCGAGAACAACGTTGCCCATCTCAGGCAGACTTCGCCCCCGGAATAATCAGATTCTGCCAGGGGCCGCGCCGAGTTACAAGGTTTCACCGCGCCTGCCGGCGGGCGCTTTTCGCGCCAGCGGGCAGGGATCTAGCAGTCGTAGTAGAGCTGGAACTCGGACGGAACTGGGCGCAGCCTCACGTGATCTGCCTCGTTCTCGCTCTTGTAGGCGATCCACGCATCGATCAGGTCGTTCGAGAACACATCTCCCTTCATGAGGAATGCCCGGTCTTTGTGCAGGGCTTCCAGGGCGAGGTCGAGCGAGCCCGGGACGTGCGGAACCTCGGCGAGCTCCTCGGGGGACAGCGAGTAGATGTCCTTATCGAGCGGGTCACCGGGGTGGATCCGGTTCTCGATGCCGTCGAGGCCGGCCATCATCATCGCCGCGAACGCGAGGTACGGGTTGCACGACGGATCCGGCGAGCGCAGCTCGAGGCGCTTGGCCTTGGGCGAGCTCGAGTACATCGGGATCCGGATCGACGCCGATCGGTTGCGCGCCGAGTACGCCAGGTTGACCGGCGCTTCGTAGCCGGGAACGAGGCGGCGATAGCTGTTCGTGGTCGGGTTCGCGAACGCGCAGATCGCCGCGGCATGCTTGAGCAGACCGCCCGCGTAGAACAGCGCCATCTCCGACATGCCCGCGTAACCGTCGCCCGCGAACAGCGGCTTGCCCGCTTTCCACAGCGACTGGTGCGTGTGCATGCCCGAGCCGTTGTCACCGAACAGCGGCTTCGGCATGAACGTCGCCGTCTTGCCCGCGGCGCGCGCGACGTTCTTGACGATGTGCTTGTACCAGAGGATCTGGTCCGCCATTTTCACCATCGTGTCGTACTTCATGTCGATCTCGGCCTGACCGGCGGAGGCGACCTCGTGATGGTGCGTCTCGATCACGATGCCGACCGACTGCATCGTCATGACCATCTGCGTGCGCAGATCGGTGAGCTGATCGGTCGGGCCCGAAACGCAGTAGCCACCCTTCGTCGGCGGCTTGAAGCCCTTGTTGCCGCCGCCTTCGGCGCGCTTGTTGTTCCAGCCGGCTTCGTCGGAGTCGATGTTGAAGAACGAGTTGTTCGGCTCTTCCGAGTACTGGATCGAGTCGAAGATGAAGAACTCGGCTTCGGGACCGAAGTACGCCGTATCGGCGATGCCGGTCGACTTGAGATACGCGACCGCGCGTTTCGCGAGGCTCCGTGGATCGCGCGTGTACGGCTCGTGCGTGATCGGATCGACGACGTCGCACAAGATCGCGAGCGTCGGCGTCTTCAAGAACGGATCGAGGATCGCCGTCGTCGGATCCGGCCGCATCAGCATGTCGGACGAGTTGATCGTGCGCCAGCCGGCGACCGACGACCCGTCGAAACCGAAGCCTTCTTCGAAACCTTCCTGGAGCCGATCGATCGGATAGGTCAGGTGCTTCCACTGACCGAGGAAGTCGACGAACTTCGCGTCGATCATCTTGATGTTGTTCTTCTTGACGTACTCGTTCAGCTCGGATGGCGTCATGGCTTGGTTATCTCCCTGTTTGTCAGCTCGGCTCGGGCGCTAGATAGCGTCCTCACCGGTTTCTCCCGTTCGAATGCGGATGACCTCGTCGACCGGCGTGATGAAGATCTTGCCGTCGCCGATCTTCCCGGTGCGAGCCGCCTCGGTGATCACGTTGACCACCTGCTGGACGTTATCGTTCGGCACGATGATCTCGACCTTCACCTTGGGCACGAAGTCGACGACGTACGCGGACCCGCGGTAAACCTCTTTCTTACCGCCCGTCCGCCCGAAGCCTTTGACCTCGGTGACCGTCATGCCGTGTACACCGATCTCGGCGAGGCGCTCTTTCACCTCGTCGAGCTTGAACGGCTTGATGATCGCCTCGACCTTCTTCATTCCGGGATCGTTAGCCCACGTTCTGTTTCGTGGGTGTTTCGAGCGCGGAAAAAACGAACACACAGCGCCGGCCGGCTACTCCCGGCGCACGGAACGTTGACCTTGACGTCGACGTGAGCTTACGTGAGCTTGAACGTGAACCTCGACGGATCGTCTGTTCCGAAAGGCCCCGAGGTCTTGGGCGATCGCGCGGCGGTGACGAGGAAATTGCCCCGGAAGCTCGGGCCGTCGATGACTGCGTCGACGGTGGCGTTCAAGTCCACGTCAACGCTCGGCACGCCTGCGACCCGCGCTATTCGTTCATGCGCGCGCGGAATGCGTCGATCCGGCGAGAGAATTCGTCGAGCTCGGCCGGGTGGTAGTTGATGAAATCGGCGAGATCGTTCCATTCGCGGTCGAGACGCGAGCCGTTCTTCGCCGCATAGCCGTCGTATTCGTGACGCACGGCGCGAAACTTCGCGATCACCGCGTCGCGCGACAGTCCGTCGGGTTTCTTCTCGAGCCTGGCCGGATCCGGCCGCTTGTCGACGCGCTTGTCGTGCTTGCCATGCTTCGGCTTGGCGACCGTGACCACGCCGGGCTTGTCGGCGCTGCCGGGCTTGTCGGTCTTGTTCGGCTTGTCGACTTTGTCCGGATCGACCGCGGGATCGGTCACGGTTGCGACCGCGGGATCGGCCACCTGCGTGCCGGCGTCGATCGTGTTGCTACCAGCCTTGGCGGGCTGGACATCATCGATCGGAGTTGCGGTGACCAGCTGGTTCTGCGGCTCGGCGGAAGCGACAGCCTTCGGCTGTTGAGACGGGCTGTCGCCGCGGGTCATCGCGAAGATCACGGCACCGACGACCATGATGCCAGCGACGAGGCCGATGACGAGCGGCGTGCGTGAACGACCGATCGGCGCCTCGCGCACCGACGTACCGGTGCCGTCCGCGAGCGACAGCTCGTCGGTGGTCAGCGCGGTCGTCAGGGACGTGCCGGGGGCCGCGGCGGGAATCGGCAAGATATCGGTCTGCGCCGTCGGCGGGCGCGGCTTGCTCTCCGAGGAATTGCGCGTCGGCGTGCGCGTTCGCGACGGGACGGGTGGTGGTAGCTCGGGAGCTTTGAGCGGCAGGTTCGACAGCGCGAACGACACCGTCGAGACCGATTGAGTTGTCAGCTGCTCTTTGAAGTCGTCGAGATGGGCCTTCGCGACGCGCTCGTGGAGCTCGCGTTGCCCCGTCATCTCTTCGGCGAACAGCTCGCGCATGTAGGCGCCGAGCTGATCCGTCGAGATCGTCGGGTTCACACCGACGAGACACTGCTGGATCGCATCGCGGAACTCGGCGGCGCTCTGGTAGCGGTCTTCTTGCTTGGGACGCAGCGCCGTCGCGACGAGGTCGTCGTAGGGAGCGAGCGTCTTCTCGATCTCCGACGGCATCTTGTGCTCGCCCTTGGCGACCTTCTTGGCGAGCGCGCGATAGTCGGGCTCGGGGCCTGCTTCGTAGAGCCGCTGGCAGGTCAGCAGCTCGAACAGCACGACGCCGGCCGCGTAGAGATCGGTTCGATGATCGACGACGCCGCCGCGGATCAGCTGCTCGGGGGCCATATAGCCAAACTTGCCAAAGCCCATCTTCGGATCGGTCGCGGTGCCGCGAATCGCGCTCTTCGCGATCCCGAAGTCGATGACCTTGGTCTCGCCTTCAAACGAGACGAGGACGTTCGGCGGTGAGATGTCACAATGCACGAGGTTCAACGACGCACCGTCGGTGCTGGTTCGCCGGTGCGCATACGCGAGCCCGTTCGCGAGCTCGCGGCCGATGAACAGCGCGAGATCGACCGGCAACCGCTGCTTGCGCTGACCGAGCAGGCCGAGCGTGCGCCGCAAATCGCGACCTTCGACGTACTCCAGGGCGAGGAAGTACTCGTCGCCGACGCGGCCGACCTCGAACACCTGCGCGACGTTGACGTGCTGCAGCTTGATCGCGACCTGCGCCTCGTCGACGAACCGCGAGATGAACTGCTGATCGGCCGCGAGGTGCGGCAGGACCTTCTTGATCACCGCGAGCTTTTCGAAGCCCGCGAGGCCGTGCTTCGCTAGGAAGATCTCGCCCATGCCGCCGCGCGACAAGCGCTGGACAAGCAGGTACCGGCCGAACACCTGAGGCAGGCTCGATTCGACTCGGCCGTGCGGCCCGGTTTGGCCCTTTTCCGTAGTCGCCTCCAAGGCGCCCATCCTAACGCGTCGACGGCTGGTTACAACCTGCACATTTCATTGGCGAGGTGATCTTCGCCTGCCGCGGAATCCCTTGTTATCCGCAGGGTTGTAAGCGATGGCACACGTCTGATAGCTTCGCACTCGGGATGCGCCTCACGATCGTCGCGGCCTATCTCGTTGCGGGGTGCACGACCTCGGGCTCGCTGGAGCTCGAACTGACGCTGCCAACCGCGCCGGATCTGCGCCCCGCGGGCATGACGACCGTGACGGTCCTCGCGACGTCTCCGGATATGCCGCAGACCGCGAACACGAGCCTGCTCAGCGGTAACAGCTTCACGGCCGGCGACCTGCCCGTCGATACCAACGTTCAGATCAACGTGCTCTTGCGCGACGTCTCGAGCCGGCTCGTCGGAGTCGGTCAGGCCCCGGACCCCGTCGATATCGTCGGCAACCAGGCGACCAAGGTCTCGATTCCGGTGCGCCGGCCGTTTATCTACACGTCGAACGGCACGAACCTATTCACGTTCGATCCGACGCTCGATCCCCGCGATCCGAAATTTCAGAATCAGCTCTCGGGGCTGGCGTCCCCGCAGGTCGCCGTCTCGCTCGGTGGCGATCGTTTGGTCGTCGCGGGCCCGACGCAGTTGCAGGTGATCGACACCGCGACTCATAAGGTCACGGGCACGCCGATCGCACTGCCGGCAGGCGCGACCGTCGCCGATGTCGCCGCGGTTCCAGGCACGCACCGCGTCGCGGTCGCGCATTCGCTCGGGATCTCGATCGTCGATATCGACACGGCGATGGTGCAGACCGCGATGGTCGGCGCGATCGATCGCGTGACGGTCGGTCCCACCGCGGCTGGAAAGCTCTACGCGTACGGGCTCGTCGGGCGTGCCTCGCCGGCATCGTCGGCGCTCGCGAGCTGCACGGGAAGCTCGTCGCTCGTCGCGGTCAGCGTCGATTCGCCGGCGGTCACCTCGCCGCATGCGCTCGGACAGGCGGTGTCGGGAATCGCGGCGGCCTCCGACCGACCGATGGTGTTCGCGACGCTGCCATGCGTGGGTCAGGTCGCGCGAATCGACGGCGATCCGACCACCGAGATTTCGACGCTGATGCTCACGAAGATCTCGTCGCTCGACAACGCCGCGGTGCTCGCGGTTGCCGGCGATCGCGTGCTCGCGGCCGGAACCAAGGCGTCGACCGCGATGTGCTCGGGCGGCGCCTGCGGACCGACCACGAAGTTCGCGTGTCCCGAGACGAACGGTAACCGGCTGTCGTTCGTGACGGAGGGCGCCCACATGATCGTGCAGGCGATTCCTCTCGATGCGAGCGCGCCGATCGTGCTCGAGCTGCCGGAACGCAAGGAGACGATGATCGACCAAGGCGACCCGGCGATGCAGCACGCGCAAGTGCTCCACTCGCTCGGGATCGTGCCTCTCGACATGGTCGTCCTGCCCGGCGGCCAGTACGTCTCGATCATCACGAAGAGCACCTATTACATCGAACGTCTCGATCTGACCGCCGGGACGACGCTGCTTCCCTGCATGCTCTCGACGACCGGAGATTGGCTGCTGCTCGATCTCGCGAGCTCCTCGATCGCGCAGCGGGTTCGCACGCAGTGCATGCTGACGTGGACGCCTGCGAATTCGGTGTTCGCGCCATGGTCGTGCGAGACCCCATCGGACGCGGAGAAATCGACGGTCGGTGACTACATGCCGACCTCGGTCGGCGCGCTGTTCGGAGTCCGATGACACCGCGGAATCGCCGCAGGCAGCTGAACCGCGGCCTGCTCGCGCTCGTGACGCTCGCGACGCTGGTCTCCGGCGCACACGCAGACCCAAATCCGAAACGCAAAGTGATCGTGCTCGAGTACCGCTCGGGCTCGTCGGCGATGACCGGCATCGGCGCACGGATGGTGAGCGTGATGAGCAAGCAGACCTCGCTCGCCGTGCTCAACCAGGACCAGACGCGCGCACTGTACGGCGAGCACCTCGATCAGGTGATCGTGAAATGCGCGGGCGAGGCGGATTGCGTCTCGCGGATCGGGCTCAAGGTCGGGGCGGCCGAAGTCATCATGGTCGGCATCAGCGAGCTCGGTGACGTGATCCTGACGATGCAGCGGATCGACGTGTCGACCCACAGCGTCTCCGCGCGTATCGCGGACTCGCTCGCGAGTGGTGCGGCCCCGAGCGATGATCAAGTGGGCTACTACCTGTCGCGCCTGCTGCCGGCATCCGACTTTCTACGTTTTGGTGTGCTCGACATCGTCGCGAGCGAAGCCGGCGCCCTCGTCACCGTCAGCGGTGAGAAACGGGGCGTCACGCCGATCTCGCCGCTCAAGCTACGCGCACCGGCGACCTACGATCTCAAGATCGAGAAGTCGGGCTTCGTCACGTTCTCGACGAAGGTCCAGTTGCCGCCCGACGGCGAGCTCAAGGTCGAAGCCGAGCTGTCGCGACGCGGCGGCACGTCCTGGTATCAGCACTGGTATGTCCTCGCGGGCGTCAGCGTCCTCGTCGCCGGCGCGGCCGGCACGACGATCTACTTCGCGACCCAGAAGACGAGCTCGAGCGTTCCCGTCAGCGGCACGCTCAACTGACCGCCTTCACGGTTTGCAGATCGGAAACGTGTTGCCCTCGATCACGACCTTCGGCAGACGGGGGCACGCCCAATCGCGCAGCGCTGTTCCGCGCCCCGGAACCGGCTCGGGATATTTACCCGTGCGATAGCCGTCGGCGAGCTCGAGGCACGCCGCGAGCTCGTCGGCCACGTACTGACACGTGCGCTCGAGCATGTCGCGCGCTCGAGCGCTAGCGCCGGCCCGCTGGTAGGCGTGTGCGACCATCGCGCATTGGTCGTGCGTGAGCTTGCAGACCTGTTCGTACGCGATGATACGTGTGGCGTCGCCGGCCTTCGTCACCTCGAGCGCCTTGCACTCGTCGATGAGGCCGTCGCGGCAGCCTTCGACCACGATCGGTAGCTCGCGAGCTTCGAGCGCGTCGAGATCCGGCGGGCCGAGGAACCTCCAGGCGTGACACGACGCACCGAAGCCTTCGGCGCACTCGCGTTGCAAGGTCGCGTGATCGCATTCCGGCGCGGCGGTGCGGCACGCTTCGGATCGCCCCGCTGCACCGGGTGCGGCGAACGTCAGGTTCGACTCGTACGAAGGCAGCGCGCGACAGCTGGGCTTGTCGCCCGCGAGGCAATT